>URZB01000063.1 GCA_900552295.1 uncultured Collinsella sp. | reverse complement strand
CATGCGCTTTGTGGCGACCGATGGCGCCGCGAGCGTGCCGGCCATTATGTTCCGCGTGCCGCAAATCGATAAGCTCATCAACTGCGATAGTGCTGTCGACTTGGTGTTCGAGGCCGTTGCCGAGCATTGGCAGGGGCGTGTGAAGCCCAAGCTCATGGTCAAGGATGTTCTGGTCCGCGATACCACGCTGCCCAGCGTCGACGATCCGGCATGCGAGCTTCGTCGTGGCGTGCAGCCGGCGGATTCTGGCCTGCGCCTGGAGTCGCGTAAACGCGAGACGCTCGCCCAGCTTTCTTATACCGAGCTGACGCGCTCGCTTATCCATAGCTTTATCGGCTCGAACCAGCCGCACCGCGCGCAGGTCGAGGCGCTCGATGCCCTGGCCGATCACCAGAGTGTTCTGGCCGTTATGGGAACGGGGCGCGGCAAGTCGCTCATCTTCCATGTGCATGCCGCGCGCGAGGCGGTCCTTCGCGGGCGTGCGAGCATCTTTGTCTATCCGCTGCGTGCGCTCGTTGCCGACCAGGCCTATCACCTCTCGTCGACGATGGCAGCGCTTGGCATTGGCGTTGGCGTGCTGACCGGCGAGACCGTGGAGGCCGCACGCGATGACG
The DNA here is from genome assembly GCA_900552295.1 of uncultured Collinsella sp. Taxonomy (GTDB): domain Bacteria; phylum Actinomycetota; class Coriobacteriia; order Coriobacteriales; family Coriobacteriaceae; genus Collinsella. The sequence goes on along the minus strand of URZB01000063.1, from coordinate 7,300 downwards.
TGTTCGCCGGCCTAGCTTCGGGCCGCACCGGTATCGTGCTCACGACGCCCGAGTTCCTGTCTATCCACCGTGACCGTTTCGCGCGTTCGGGCCGCATCGGCTTTGTCGTTATCGATGAGGCGCACCACGCCGGCCTTGCCAAGGGCGGCGACCGTAGCGCCTATCTCGACATGCCCGATATCCTCAAAGCCCTGGGCGACCCGGTCGTTATGGCTGCGACGGCCACCGCGACGGCTCCGGTCGTGGCCGAGCTTGCCCGCATGTTGCCAATCACTCGCACGGTGGTCGACGAGACGGTGCGCGAGAACCTGCAGCTCGAGGACGACCGCGACCTTGCGAGCCGCGAGAACCGTTTGGTGTCGATCGTGGCGACGGGGGAGAAGACCGTCATTTACGTCAATTCGCGTGACCAGTCCGTGGCGCTCGCCAAGACACTACGCAAACGCGTTCCCGACTGTGCGACCCGTATCGCGTTCTATAACGCTGGCCTTACGCGCACCGACCGCCATCGCGTAGAGGAGGCGTTTCGAGACGGCAGCCTCAGCTGCATCGTCTCGACATCCGCCTTTGGCGAGGGCGTCAACCTTCCCGATATTCGCCATGTCGTGCTCTATCACATGCCGTTTGGCGGCATTGAGTTTAACCAGATGAGCGGCCGCGCCGGTCGCGATGGCCAACCCGCCGTGATCCATCTACTCTATTCGTCGCGTGACGCCCGTATTAACGAGCGCCTACTCGACTGCTATGCGCCCGAGCGCGATGAGCTCGTCACGCTCTATCGCGCGCTGCAGACCATGTGGCGCTCCAACCGCGGCAAGACCGGGGACGATTCCTTTAGCGCGAGCGATATCGACATCGCGCAGATGTGCCTTGCCATCGATGCTCGCACGCCGGTCGACGAGCGCTCGGTGGAAAGCGGCCTGGGAATCTTCGAAGAGCTTGGTTTCTGCCGCGTTTCGGGGTTTGACGACACTCGTCGCATCGCGATGGCCGAAAACCCCGGCCGCGTGCAATTGAGCAGGTCAATTCGCTATTTGGAGGGCTTGCGCTCGCGCATGGAGTTTTCGGCTTTCCGGAGCTGGGCGCTCGATTCGTGCGCTTCTGATATGCTAGCCAAAGTTAACCGCCCGATCGTACCGCGGGCCTAGGGGAAGGGGACCTCGATGGATGCCGCAGCCCGTACCGCCCATGATTCCACCCTCCAGCCGTTTTCGGAGATGGAGCACTATAAGCATGCCGATGAGCTGCCGCCCGAGATTATGGCGGACAGCTACGACAAACTGGAGCGCCTGTGCCTCAAATATATGAATGAGGACGACTTTTCTAAGGTTGAGCAGGCCTACTGCTTTGCCGCCGAGAAGCACTGCAACCAAAAGCGCCGCTCGGGCGAGATGTACATTAACCATCCCGTCGAGGTTGCCATCATTTTGGCCGATCTCAAGATGGACTGCGATGTGGTGTGCGCCGCGCTGCTGCACGATACCGTCGAGGATACTGAGACCTCGCTCGTCGATGTTTCCGGCCTGTTTGGCGATACGGTGGCCGAGCTCGTCGATGGCGTGACCAAGCTCACCAACATCGAAGTCGACAGCATGGACGAGAAGCAGGCGCTCACGCTGCGCAAGATGTTCCTCGCCATGTCCAAGGACATTCGCGTCATCATCGTTAAACTTGCCGATCGTCTGCACAACATGCGAACGCTGGCGGCCCTGCGCGAGGATCGTCGCCTGTTTAAGGCTCGCGAGACCATGGACGTGTACGCGCCCTTGGCCGACCGCCTGGGCATGAGCTCTATTAAGTGGGAGCTCGAGGACCTGTCCTTCTTCTACCTGGAGCCCGATGCCTACCAGCGCATCGCGCGCATGGTGGCTGAGTCGCGCGAGGTCCGTGAGCGCTATCTGGCTGAGACCATCAAGACACTCACCGACGAGCTCAACCGCATTGGCCTGGAAGGCTTCCAGATCAACGGCCGTTCCAAGCACTATTGGTCCATCTACCAAAAGATGAAGCGCAAGGGCAAGGAATTCTCCGAGATCTACGACCTGGTGGCACTGCGCGTCATCACGCATTCGGTGCGCGATTGCTACTCCACGCTCGGCGCGGTGCATACGCTGTGGCACCCCATGCCCGGTCGCTTTAAAGACTATATCGCCATGCCCAAGGTCAATAACTACCAGTCGCTCCATACGACGGTTATCGGCCCCACGGCCCGCCCACTCGAGATTCAGATTCGAACCTACGAGATGCATGAGCAGGCCGAGTACGGCATTGCCGCCCACTGGCTATATAAGAAGTCGGGCGGATCGTCTGCGTCTAAGACCAATGATGCCCAGCGTCTGGACGACCAGATTAACTGGCTTAAGCACTCACTCGATTGGGCTGCGTCTGATGAGATTACCGACGCCAAAGAATACCTGCATTCGCTGAAGGTTGACCTCTTCGATCAGGAGATCTTCGTCTTTACGCCCAAGGGCGAGGTCATGGCGCTTCGTGCCGGATCCACGCCGCTCGACTTTGCCTATGCCGTTCACACCGAGGTGGGAAACCATTGCGTCGGCGCCAAAATCAACGGTGCGGTGGCTCCGCTCACGCACGAGATCAAGACGGGCGACCGTGTCGAGATCCTGACGAACAAGAGTTCCAAGCCGTCGCGTGATTGGCTCAAGATCGTCAAGACGCCTTCGGCTAAGTCCAAGATCCGCCGCTATTTTGCCGCTGCGACCAAGGACGACGACGCTGCTGCTGGCCGCGATATGCTGGCCAAGGACCTGCGCAAGCGCGGGTATGGCATCTCCACGCCGCGCTCCACGCGTGCGCTCAACGCCGTGGCGGAGCAGTTTAACTTCAAGCAGCTCGAGGACCTGTTTGCCGCCGTCGGCGCCGGCAAGGTTGCCCCGCGCGCTGTGGGCAATAAGGTCGAGCAAATCTTGGACCCCAAGCCCGAGGAACAGCTCACCAAGGCCGAGGCTATCGCCGAGGTCGTGAAGCAGCCCGCTCGCGGCTCCAACCGCAAGCCGCAAAAGCGCGGCAAGAGCGCCAGTAACGGCATTATCGTCAAGGGCGAGAGCAACAGCGGCCTGCTGGTCCGTCTGGCTCATTGCTGCAACCCCGTGACGGGCGACGACATCGTCGGCTTCATCACGCGCGGTCGTGGCGTTTCGGTGCATCGCGCCAACTGCCCTAACGTCAAGGGTCTTATGGAACATCCCGAGCGCATGATCGATGTGGAGTGGGACGGCGCTGCCGACACCCTCTTCCAGGTCGAGATCGTGGTCGAGTGCCTGGACCGCATGGGTCTGCTCAAGGACGTCACCATTGCCATTGGCGATGCAGGCGGCAATATCCTTTCTGCCGCCACGTCGACCAACCGCGAGGGTATTGCGACCCTGCGCTTTATGGTCGAAATTTCGGATGCGAGCGGCCTGGATCCGCTGCTGGCTTCCATCAGCAGTGTCGATTCGGTCTACGACGCTCGCCGTCTTATGCCCGGCGAGGGCGGAGCGCAACTCAAGCGCCGTGTGTAGGTGCGAGAGCCTCTCAGCATCATAGATATTGGTTACGTTCGAGGCATCGTTTGGTGCCTCGAACGTATTTTAGAAGGAGGGTATGCGCATGGACGATATGACTTTGGACCTGACACCCCGAGGCGCGGCTTCGATTGAGGCGCTCGTCAACGGCCCGATTCAGACTAACAGCTACGCCGTGATTTCGAATGACGAGTGCTTAATCGTCGATCCGGCGTGGGAGGGCGAGCGTCTTGTGGAGCATATCCGCACCGCGCATCCCGAGGTGCGCGTACTCGGCTCTGTCTGCACGCACGGTCATGCCGACCATGTTGGCGGGGTTGCCGGGGTTCGAGCTGTCGTTGGCGACAGCGCGCTATATGAGTTGTGCGCTAAGGACGTGACGGTACCTCGCGCAAATATCGAGGAGCAGCGCGCCATGTGGGGTATCGAGACACCCGATCCGGGTGAGCCGACGCGTTTGCTTGCCGAGGGCGATACAATCGAGGTGGGCGACATCTACCTGCAGGTGATCGAGACGCCGGGGCATACGCCGGGCGGCATCGTCCTGTTCGCCGCGACCGAGCAGGGGAACATCGCCTTTGTGGGCGACACGCTTTTCCCGGGCAGCCACGGTCGTACCGATCTTTCCGGCGGTGACGAGGCGGCGATCATGCGCTCGCTCTCCAAACTTGCCAAGATGCTTCCGCCCGATACCGTTTGCTTGACGGGCCATGGCGATTCGACCACGATGGCGCGCGAACTTATGCAGAACCCGTTTATGCAGATGTAGGCTCGAAGCCGTCTTCCGAACCACGAAGACCGCTCAATCGTCAAGCTATTTTCCCCAGTGGGTCGATTCTGTGGGGCAAACGGTCAAAATTTGTCCAATCGGATGGTATTCGTGAACAAACGAACGTTTATGCTCGGGTATGTCGTGGTAAAATCTCAGGCGTTATCGGAGCAACCTTACAGGAGGTTTCTTTTATGCTCGTCAACGCAGCAGACATGCTCAAGAAGGCCGAGGCCGGCAAGTACGGTCTCGGTGCCTTCAACACCAACAACCTCGAGTGGACCCTGGCTATTCTCCAGGCCGCCGAGGAGGCCAAGTCTCCGCTGATCCTTCAGTGCACCGCTGGTGCCGCCAAGTGGATGGGCGGTTTCAAGGTCTGCGCCGACATGGTCAAGGCTGCCGTCGAGGCCACGGGCGTTACCGTTCCCGTCGCCCTTCACCTCGATCACGGTTCTTACGAGGACTGCTTCAAGTGCATCGAGGCCGGCTTCACGTCCATCATGTATGACGGCTCTCACGAGGAGACCTTCCAGCTTAACCTCGACCGCACCAAGGAGCTCGTTGAGCTTGCCCACTCCAAGGGCATGTCCATCGAGGCCGAGGTCGGCGGCATCGGCGGCACCGAGGACGGCGTGACCTCCAACGGCGAGCTCGCTGACCCCGCTGAGTGCAAGCAGATTGCTGACCTGGGCGTCGACTTCCTCGCCTGCGGTATCGGCAACATCCACGGCGTGTACCCCGCCGACTGGGCTGGCCTTTCCTTCGAGCGTCTGGGCGAGATCAAGGCCGAGACCGGCGACCTGCCCCTCGTTCTGCATGGTGGCACCGGCATCCCCGAGGATCAGATCAAGAAGGCCATCTCCCTGGGTATCTCCAAGATCAACGTCAACACCGACCTGCAGCTCGTCTTCGCCAAGGGCGTTCGCGAGTACATCGAGGCTGGCAAGGATCAGCAGGGCAAGGGCTTTGACCCCCGCAAGCTCCTCAAGCCTGGTCGCGACGCCATCGTTGCTCGCACCAAGGAGCTCATGGAGGAGTTTGGCTCCGTCAACAAGGCGTAAGCGTCGCTAAACTTCCCACCGGAAGCCCCGTCTCCCTACACTGTTTCCTTTGCGCTCACCTGGCTTCGCCAGAAGTCGCGCCAAGGAAACAGTTCCGGGAGACGGGGCTTCCTTCGTTTAACGCCGCAGGGTTACGAGTCTGAATTAAGGTGGCTACTGGCTTCGCCAGAAGTCGCGCGACGGAATCAGCTCCGGGTGAACGGGGCCTCCTTTGTTAACTCGCTGCAGGGTTACGAGGCTGAATTCATTTTTGCTACCGTTCAGCGGCGTTGATGGCTCCTTTGTTGGGGCTTTCTATTTATCTAGCTACAATGGGCTTCGAGAGTTCTAATGACTTGGAGTTTGGTATGGCTGTTATTAATGTGTTGCCTTCGGATGGGAAGGTTATTGACGAGGGGCCGGTTGGTTGCTCTGTTGATGTTTGCAATGATGACTTCCGTTTTCTAGATATTGGCTTGCCACCCGAGATCCTGCGTTTAAAGGACGCGGGGTATCTTTCGCAGGCTATTGAGGCTTGCGACCGCCTACTTGCCCAAAATCCCGATCCCTCGCTTGCTGCCTGCGTTCGTGCCGAGCGGTATCGCATGCTTGAGACGCCGCTTCATTTTTCGGTGTCGCGCGATCGAGCTATTGCGATGATTCGCGAGGAGTGGCCTGAGTTTACCGAGGAGCAGTTTGACGATCTGATTGATCGTAAGCGTATTGACTGGCGCTTTATCGATGGCGAGCTGTTCGTTCTCGACAACTTCCTCGATTCGCTTCGCGTATATCCCAAAGAGGTTCCCGGCATGCGGCCCGATCCTACGGACGGAATTGCACTGCGCAACGAGATGCTCAAGGAGATGGAGTCGCAAAACGGATTGGCTCGCGTCATTACGCTTAAAGCGTCCTTGTCTGTCCCCGGCGCTCTAGAGGGGGAGACCGTTCACGCTTGGCTTCCCGTTGCCGCCACCTGCCGCCAACAGTCTCAGGTCGAGATTCTCGACATGACGCCGGAGGGTACTGTTGCTCCCGCGAACGCTTCGGCGCGTACCGCCTCGTGGTCTTCTTCGAGTGAGCGCTCATTCTCGGTGACCTATCGTTATCACATCGATGCCGCTTATCGCGATATCTATGGGGGTGCGCTTCCGGCGCATCCGTGTATGGACGCGCCGCTGTCCGAGGATATTTCCGAGGACCGTCCGCACATTGCATTCACGCCGTATCTGCAGCAGCTGACGGCCAGTGTTGTTGACGGACTCGAGGATCCGCTCGATCGCGCTCGTGCTATCTATGATTACCTGACACAGCATATCGACTATCGCTATCAGCCACCGTACCTGCTTTTGGGATCTATTGCCGACGACTGTGCGCATTCGCTCCGCGGCGATTGCGGCGTTATGGCGCTCACGTTTATCACCATGTGCCGCATCGCGGGGGTGCCTGCTCGTTGGCAGAGCGGCCTGTATGTTGCGCCCGATTCGGTGGGGCCGCACGATTGGGCTGAGTTCTATACGCCACAGACCGGTTGGCTTAACGCCGACGTATCGTTTGGTTCCTCGGCACGCAGGATGGGGGAGGAGTGGCGTCGTCGTCACTACTTTGGCAATCTCGATCCGTGGCGTATGGTGGCCAACAATCGATTCCAGGCTGAATTTGTGCCTGCTCTCGATGGTATGCGCGAGGATCCCTATGACAACCAGATGGGCGAGACCTCGGTTGACGGACGTGGATGTCGTAAGCGGGAGATGTTACGCAAGGTTGAGCTTATCGAAATGCTCGAAGTTCCATTTTCGGACTAATCGGTAGAAAGCTGTGATAAACTAACTCACGCATTGCGTGCCCGAGTGGCGGAATTGGCAGACGCAGTGGACTCAAAATCCACCGTTGGCAACAACGTGCGAGTTCGAGTCTCGCCTCGGGCACCATACATGCACTGTCTCTTATACACATCTCCGAGCCCA
>URZB01000062.1 GCA_900552295.1 uncultured Collinsella sp. | reverse complement strand
GTCGGCAGCGTCAGATGTGTATAAGAGACAGTCCTGCACCTCGACATAGCCTTGCCTAAGGCCTCCGCTTTGCGGGGGCCTTTTTGCTATCCCTTTTTGCCCACTTGACCAAAATCTTGCCGCAAGCTTGACGAATGCCGGATGTCCAACAGCTTGATTCATTCTATACCAGATTCTATGCAAAAATGCCACTAGAAGGTCGTAGACGGTAGCGGGTGCTAGGCGAGTTGAATGACATGGCTGAACCTTGTTCATCTGCGTTACACTGCCGCTTAGATGGGACAAGCTGACAAGCTCATTTACCTGCTTAAAGACCGATTAGTCGGGGGATTAATAACAATCGGCCCTCGCTGTACAAAAACTTGCCGCTTGCGTACCAAAAGACAACCTAAAACACAAGGGCGCTCTATTCATAGCGCGGCTTGTATGGTCTTGCGGCTACAGTGTCCATACGGTCGAGTGGAGGAGCGGGCATGGTAAACGATTTGAGCGGTATAGACGAGCTCGAGCTGATGCCGTTGGGCGGAGGCTATATGGTGCGACGCGAACGCTTGATGAATGAGCTTATCGCCAAGGGCCGAAAGGCCGGCATCGTGGTTCTTTATGCGCCCGACGGGTTTGGGAAGACCTCGGTGCTGCTGCAGTACACCCATGAGGTTAAATGCGACCCGACGCGAGGCCCCGTGCGGATTATCGAGGCCGATCGTGCCATTGGGCGCGAGGTGTTTATGCAGCTCGAGGTGGTTACCGAAGAACTCAAAGACAAACCGCACTCCCTTATCGCGATTGATAATGTGCCAAACCTCGATCAGCACGATACCGAAGACCTCATCGACAGGATTCGCGGTCTGCGCGCTATGGGGGTAGGGGTCTTTATCTCCTGCCGTCCTTCAAATCGTCAGCTGATTCATGGGCTGGGCGATTCGGTTAAGATCAATGCGCAGATGCTCAAGGTGCATGCCTATGAGTATTCGGCGTGGGCATCGGCGTTTTCGATCAGCACATCGCTCGACTTTTATCAGCTCACGCAGGGCGTGCCCGAGCTCGTTTCGGCATTGCAGACAGGTCTGTATGGCCAAGGCGACGTAGCCGGCCTGCTCGAAAACGAGATTGTCAACGTATATGGCGCGGCACTTGCCGATCTGGCTTCGCTCGACAATAATGCGCTGTTTTGCGTGGCATGTCTCATGGTTTTGATGGGCGAGGGCAATATCGCAGAACTCGAGGCTTGCGGGGTGAGGCTGTCGATGGTCGACCAGTCCTACTTTGTACGCGACTACCCGATCTTTGGCTTGGATCCCGCCGAGCGGAGTTTTACGTGTCTGGGCACGGAGGATAACGGACGCTTGCGTTTGCGTAAGTTGGTGGCCGAGGTTCGCCCCGAACTTGTTCCGAGGGCGGCCCGGATTTTGCTTAAGGCGGGCCGATGCGATGCGGCGATGGGCCTGGCGGACGCCTTTTTGGACCGTGAAGCGGTCCTTGAACTCGCTGGGCAGTATGGGGTCGATCTGGCTCTGACGGGGCACGGGGCCGATATCTGCCGAGCAGCGCTGGGCACGATCGATGCCGACGATCCGGCTCCAGAGCCAACGCCTGCCGAGGCGCTCGGCGTATATCTGGCAGCGGTCAGCGTGTCCAATACAAAGCTCGCTCGCTATATGGCATCGGTTATCGAGCGCGGGGGCGAACGGGCGGCCTGCGAAATAGACCCTGTTTCATGGAGGGTGGCCCAGACACTGACGGCTGTTTGCTATGGGGACAACGGGCTTGGGCTCCCTACGAACCTGGCCGTGCCAGAAATCGAGACATCCCATACCGCACTCGATATGTTGTCTGCGCATATCGAGGTCAAGCGATGCCTGACCGAACGAGGAGATGACGGCGACGTTCTACAGCAGCTCAAAACGAGCAAGGCCTACGACTGCGAGCTCGACATCGCGGGGATTGTTATACGGGCCGATAGTATGCTGGTGGAGCTCTTTGACGGGTCGTTTGCGGGAACCGACGAGCGCGACGACGAGATGACGGTGGTGCGGGAGGCGCTCGACGTACGTGGGCTTAAGGCGATGGCTATCTGGGTGCGCATGGTGTTGGCGGCACGGCGGCTCCTTTCCGGCTTGCCGGTAACCGACGATGCGGCGTTCAACGAGCTCGATCGTTTTGCCGTGCGCATGCGCGACAACCAGATTCAGCTGTTTGGCCTGTTGTTAGAAGGCTGGCAGTCGCTGGCAGAGGGACGGCCGGTTAATGCAAAGTTCCGTGCGGTCCAAGTGCTCAAACTTGCCGAGGAGTCGATTGCGTACATGCGCGATAACGCATTGCTGCTGGAGCGCGCAGCGTATCTGCGAAATACATCGATGGTTTCGGTGCGCGAGGAAGCGGAGCTACTCGATATAAGCCAGACGCAGGTTGGTGGAGCAGAAGCCTGGATGGTGGCGCTGCATTTGGCCTGTGCGGGGCGAGATAGCGATCTTGCGGCCTGGATGTCCATGAATCGTGCGGGGATTCTAGAGCCATCGTATCGGCTCTTTGCGCGCCTTGCCATGCATTGTCTGGGCGAGCCGGCGGGCAGGATACGCAAGAAGCTTCCCGTGCGCGAGCTGTCGCGGTACTCGCTGCGCGACGATTTGGAAGGGGAGGGCGAGCGCCTGTTCCAGGCCGGCGAGGTTGAAGCCGTCGATACCATCGACCATATCGAGATTCGCATGTTTGGTGCGTTTCGCGCCGAGCGCGACGGGTTTCCCATCACGGATAAAATGTGGCGCCGCAAGAAGGCGGCGACGCTTGCCGAGCGGCTTGCACTGGGCATGGATGCGCTCGTCGATCGTGAGACGCTGGCCATGGAGCTGTGGCCCCATGCCGAGTTCAATAGCGCCCGCAACAACCTGTACTCGACGATATCGCGCTTGCGGTCGGCTTTGGGACCGACGCCAGACGGCAAGTCGTGTGTGCTCATCCAAAATGAATGCATCGGACTCAACGGCGACTACGTCAAGACCGATGTACGGCTGTTTGACCAGATAAGCCGTGAGATTTTGGGAAATCGCACGGGTGCGCGCGGACCCCATTTAGTTGAGCTGTGCCTTAAGATTGAGCAGCTTTATGCCGGACCGCTGTATGTTCCCAATGGCTGTAATCCCACCTACTTTTTGCGTATGCGACGCATTATGCAGTCAAAGTACATCGATTGCATGATTAAGGGAGCAAATGCCGCTCTAGAAGAAAACGATCTGCAGTCGGCGATTTGGCTGGCGGAGTCGGGGCTTCGGCAGGAAACATCGCGTGAGGATATGGTGCGCTGCGCCATGCGCGTCTACAGTGCGGCGGGGCGGCGGCGCGATATCGTCGAGCTGTACAGCGGGCATATGCACCATCTGAGGGAGCAGGTCAATGGCGTGCCCGAGCCCGAGACGCGGCGTCTATACGAGCGTTTGGTGGAGGGGCGGCTCAATCGCGTGCTGGTCGAGCGATAAAAAACGGGCGCCCGAAGTACTTGGGCACCCGTAAGCTTGCTATGTGTTGGCTCGCCGGATCATTGGCTCTTAGACGAGCTTGATCTTCTCGATGTCCTTGCGCGAGGACTCGCGATACAGCGAGAACTTGCGGCCGATGACCTGGACGACCTCGGCGTGGCAGCGCTCAGCGAGCTCTTCGGCGGCCTCGCGGGCGGAAAGACTGGAGCCATCGAGCACGGAGCACTTAACGAGCTCGTGCTTCTCCAGATAGGCGACCGTCTGCTCGACGGTGCCCTCGTTGACATCGGACTTGCCGATGATGATGGCGGGGTTGAGGTGATGGGCCATGCTGCGAAGCTGCTTGACCTGTGCTCCTGTCAGTGCCATGGGTTCTCGCTTTCTATGTATGGGGCGCCCCGCAATGGGGCCTTAATCTACGTGAGCTGTCCCACGATAGCGCAGGAACGGCGCGGTGTGGAGCGCGTTTGCCCAGTTCAAAAAGAATGCGGATGCCGAGCGGGAGAACAGCGCGGGTTACAGGCGGACGTGTACGGCGGCCGAAAGCGGTCTATGGACGGACCGAAGAGACCGGCTCCCATGCAATAAACGCCCAACGGACCTTGCGGACGTGGTCGAGCATGTAGCGCCCCTGCGGCACGCCCTTGGACCCTGGCTCACCGGCATGGGGATTCTCAATCATATGCTGAGCGACGTAGCCGCGCAGACGGTCAATCTTATCCTCGTTACCGTGCTCGAGCATGCGGGAGAAGTCCGCCACGCCCGCCTCAAGGCTATCGAAGGTATCGCGACGAGGCGATTCAAAGTACGTAACCTGCGGCAGGGCACCCATCTGAATGAGGATATTGAAGGCATACACAAAGCCATTACTGCAGGTAACCGAGGCACCGATGGCGTTCATCAGGTGCAGGTCATAGCGCGGGCTGGAGTTGGCGACCATCGTGACGGCACAACGCCGACGAGCCGTTCGATCAAGCTTGGCAAGCGCGCCTTTTAGGTTGGTCGTGGTGACAGAGCGACTGGCAAAGGCAACATCTACCGCTTTCGCGACCGGTCCAACCAAGTCCCAGTCATCATCCCAAGCAAGCTCAAGCGGTGTAATGCGATCCTCGAGCCCATAGTACTCAATGCCAGCATCAAGCGTGCCCAACATAGCAGGGGAAAAGTCAGCAGCAATCACAGGATGTCCGTCTTGCGCAAGCGGAATAGCAATCGACCCAGCCCCACACCCCATATCAAGCACCGACTCACCAGGCTCAAGCGCTAACAGCTTCATAAAATCCCGAGCATACGGAGCAGTCTCAAGCGGCCGAAAATGCCGAGCCCGCTTATCCCACTCAAAAGAATTATCAGCCCGCCGCCGACCAGCCTGCAAGCGCATCCATTCGCCATTCCAATCCGCAGAAAGCAGCTCAGATTGAATTACACCATCAGCCACGGGCCATCCCCCTCACAACAAAAAAGCGACTCCTCCCAAAAGAAGAGCCGCAACCAGCATATATCAGAAAGAACCGATCCAACGCCAAACCGCCATACCAGCAAAGTAGGGCAGAAGCGAAGCGACTGCCAAAGGGATAGAACCCAACCGAGGTCCCGTTGTGCGTGAGCCCCGGGGAGGGCAAATATATAAGGTCGATCGCGAGTTCCGCACGAGCCGGAGAGCACTTAATGTGCTCTCCGTGCGAGTCAGGACTGTCCGAGCAGGCGACCTTATATATTTGCCCTCCCCGGGGCTCCTCGCCCGAACCCCTCAGCTAGTTCTTCAGCGAGTTCAGCGGTGCCGGGAAGCGCCCACCGCGGTGGGCAAGCACGGTGCCGGCGTTGGGGTTCACCGGCATGATGGGTGCACGGCCGAACAGGCCGCCGTACTCGACGCAGTCGCCCACGCCCTTGCCAATGGCGGGAATCACGCGCACGGCCGTGGTCTTGTTGTTGATGACGCCGATAGCCATCTCGTCGGCGATGATGCCGGCGATGGTCTCGACCGGGGTGTCACCGGGGATGGCGATCATGTCCAGACCGACGGAGCACACGCAGGTCATAGCCTCGAGCTTCTCGAGCGAAAGCGCGCCGGCTTCGACGGCGGCGATCATGCCGGCATCCTCGGACACGGGGATAAAGGCGCCGGAAAGACCGCCCACGCTGGAGCTGGCCATGACGCCGCCCTTCTTGACGGCGTCGTTGAGCATGGCGAGCGCGCAGGTCGTGCCCGGGCCACCGCAGGTGCCAACACCGATGATCTCGAGGATGCGGGCAACGGAGTCGCCGATGGCAGGCGTGGGAGCCAGCGACAGGTCGACGATGCCCTTCTCGACACCCAGGCGATGGGCGGCCTCGCGGCTCATGAGCTCGCCGGCGCGGGTGATCTTAAAGGCGGTCTGCTTGATCTTCTCGGCGACTTCCATCATCGATGCGGAGTCGGGCAGCGTCTCCAGGGCTGCGGCCATAACGCCGGGGCCCGAGACGCCTACGTTGATGACGGCGTCGGCTTCGCCACCGCCGTGGACGGCGCCCGCCATAAACGGGGAGTCCTCGACCATATTGGCAAAGCAGACAAACTTGGAAGCGCCGACGGAGTCCTGGTCGGCCGTGAGCTTAGCGGCGTCGATGATGGTCTGTGCAGCCATGAGTACGGCGTCCATGTTGATGCCGGCACGCAGACTGGCGACATTGACGCTGGAGCAAACACGACTCGTGGTGGCGAGCGCCTGCGGGATGGACTGGATGACGCGGCGATCGGCGTCGCCGATGCCCTTCTGGACGAGTGCGGAGAAGCCGCCCAGGTAATCGATGCCGAGGGTCTCGGCCGCACGGTCGAGGGCATGCGCGATGGGGGTGAGGTCCTCATCCTTGCAGCAAGCGGCGATCTGCGCCACCGGGGTGACGGAGACGCGCTTGTTAACAATAGGGATACCGTACTCGCGCTCGAGGTTCTCGGCGGTCTCGACCAGGTGCTCAGCCGTGTGCGTCACGTGGTCGTAGATCTTCGTGCACATGCGGTCGAGGTTCTCGTCACCGCAACCCATGAGCGAAACACCCATGGTGATGGTCCTGATGTCGAGGTTCTGCTCCTCAACCATGCCGCGGGTTTCCGCGATTTCTGCGGGCGTGATCGCCATCCTTGCGCTCCTATCTGCCAAAACGAGCATAGTCTTATCTATTCTAACGTGCCGCACGTGCCAAGTGGCGCGTGCGGCACGTTTTGGTGCTCGGTTGTTTCCGTTGTGTTACTGCCCAAAGACCTCTTCAGCGATGCGCGCGCTCTCGGCGGCGTCCTTGGCGTAGTAGTCCGCGCCGATCTGCTTGGCGTATTCGGGGGTGAGCACAGCGCCGCCCACGATGATCTTGACGCCCGGTACCTCGGCATGAAGCAGCTTGATGGTCTCTTCCATGGCAACGACCGTGGTAGTCATAAGCGCCGAGAGGCCGACGAGCTTAATGTCGCGCTCCTGCACGGTCTTGAGCACCTCTTGCGGGTCGACGTCGCGGCCTAGGTCAAAGACGGTATAGCCGTAGTTATCGAGCAGCATCTTGACGATGTTCTTACCGATGTCGTGGATATCGCCCTTGACGGTGGCCACGCAGATCTTGCCCTTGTCGGCAATCTCGCCGGCGGGCATCAGACGCTTGATGGTGTCGAAGCCCACGCGTGCGGCCTCGGCCGAGGCCATGAGCTGCGGCAAGAAGAACTTGCCCTGGTCAAAGAGGACTCCGACCTCGTCGAGGGCGGGGATAAAGTGATTGTTGATGAGGTCCATGGCGTCGTGATCTGCCAGCAGACGCTCAGTCTCGGCCGCGATTTCGCCTTTGCGGCCCGAGACGACCATGTGGCGGATGGGGTCGTCATCGGCGCTTGCGGTGGTGCTTGCGGCAGGCGCGGCATCGCTCGATACTGCCTGAGCCGCCGCCGGGTTCGCGGCGATCTTGTACGGATCGGTCCAGCCGGCGTAGCGCTCGATGTATCCGGTCGAGCCCTCGTCCTCAACGCTCAGGACGCGATAGCTGTAGACGGTATCCATAAAGCGCTTGGAACCCGGGTTCATGATGGGGGCATCCAGACCTGCACCAAAGGCGGCGGCCAAAAAGACCGAGCCCAGCAGCGGCCGCGCGGGCAGGCCAAAGCTGATGTTCGATACGCCGAGTGCGCACTTGACGCCCAGGCGCTCCTTGCACAGAGACATGGCACGTAGAATCTGCTCAGCCTGGCGCTGGTTGGTCGAGGCGGTCATGACCAGGCAGTCGATGAGGATGCGGTCCGGGCCGATGCCGTAACGGGCGGCCTCGGCCACGATGCGCTCGGCGATGGCGAAGCGGGCCTCGGCGGTATCGGGGATGCCGCCCTCGTCGAGCGTAAGGCCGACGACGTTGGTGCCGTAGTGGGCGACCAGCGGAAAAATCTCATCCATGATCTGCTGTTTGCCATTGACCGAGTTGATGATGGGCTTGCCGGCGTAGCGACGTACGGCGGCCTCGACGGCTGTCTCTTATACACATCTCCGAGCCCACG
>URZB01000061.1 GCA_900552295.1 uncultured Collinsella sp. | reverse complement strand
CGAGATGTAGCTCCGTCTCGTGGGCTCGGAGATGTGTATAAGAGACAGCGGCAAGCCCGCTCCGCTTTCCCGCGACGAGTACAACAAGATGACTCGTCGTCCCGGTAAGGGCGATTCGCCCAAGCGCACCTCGGTTGATATTGAGGTCGGTACGTCCGTCCGCGTCACCGATGGCCCGCTTACCGACTTTGATGGCAAGGTCTCCGAGGTTAACACCGAGGCTGGCAAGCTCAAGGTCACGCTGATGATCTTTGGCCGCGAGACGCCGGTCGAGCTCGACTTTAACCAGGTCGCTGTCATTGCTTAAGTTTTCGTCCGTTCGCGCGAGCGTGCTTCTTCTGTGACTGCTCATCTCAGGAGTGCTTCTAACACGTGCGTGCTTACGATATAGCAAGTACTTCACACTCGTGATTCGAAAGGAATGACCATGGCTGAGAAGAAGGTTGCCAACGTCATTAAGCTCCAGATTCCTGCTGGTGCCGCTAACCCCGCTCCTCCCGTCGGCCCCGCCCTGGGCGCTGCTGGCGTGAACATCATGCAGTTCTGCCAGGCCTTTAACGCCGAGACGCAGGACAAGAAGGGCGACATCATCCCCGTTGAGATCTCTGTCTACGAGGACAAGTCCTTCTCCTTCATCACCAAGACCCCGCCGGCGGCTCACCTCATCAAGAAGGAGCTGAACCTCAAGTCTGGTTCCGCTAAGCCGCAGGCCGACAAGGTTGGTCAGCTCTCCCAGGAGCAGCTCACCAAGATCGCCGAGATCAAGATGCCGGACCTCAATGCCAACGACATTGACGCCGCCAAGAAGATCATCGCCGGTACCGCCCGCTCCATGGGCGTCACCATCGCTGAGTAGCGATTTCTTTAGGTAATGACGGGTGCCCCGACCGGGGCGCCCGTTATATGTGTGCAATAGGGCACACGATACGATGTGGGAGGGCTCACGCCCGTTTAACCACAGGAGGTAATGCACATGGCTAAGCATGGTAAGAGCTATAACGCCGCTGCCGAGAAGATCGACCGCGCCACGCTCTACACCCCCCTTCAGGCTGCCAAGCTCATCAAGGAGCTCGACACCGCCAAGTTCGACGAGACCGTCGAGGCCCACTTCCGTCTGGGCATCGATACTCGTAAGGCTGACCAGAACATCCGTGGTTCCATCTCCCTGCCCCACGGCACCGGCAAGACCGTTCGTGTTGCCGTCTTCGCCGAGGGCGAGAAGGCCCGCGAGGCTGAGGCTGCCGGCGCCGACATCATTGGTTCCGACGAGCTCGTCGCCCAGATTCAGAAGGGCGAGATCAACTTCGACGCCGCTATCGCTACGCCGAACATGATGGCCAAGGTTGGCCGCATCGGTAAGATCCTTGGTCCCCGTGGCCTCATGCCGAACCCCAAGCTCGGCACTGTGACCATGGACGTCGCCAAGATGGTCTCCGAGCTCAAGGCTGGCCGCGTTGAGTACCGCGCCGACCGCTACGGCATCTGCCACGTGCCCCTGGGCAAGAAGTCCTTCTCTGAGCAGCAGCTCGTCGAGAACTACGCTGCCCTGTACACCGAGATCCTGCGCGTCAAGCCCTCTTCTGCTAAGGGCAAGTACGTCAAGTCCATCTCCGTGTCTTCCACCATGGGCCCTGGCGTCAAGGTCGATCCCGCTGTCCAGCGTGACTTCCTGGCTGAGTAACTGCTAGTTACTGCCTGAGTACAGCAAGCATTGCTAAAGAAACCCGGTTCTGCCTTTTGCAGGACCGGGTTTCTTGCTATCGCGTCAAAAGCACCACAAAGGGGACAGTGTCCTCTTTGTGGTGGTTACCAGGGTGTTCTGGCCGTTGAGGACTCGATGGCTTCGTGGCGTTTGAGCTCGCGGCGCATGGTTTGTGAGTTGAGCCAGGCTGCTTGCCAGCCGCGGATGGGGTAGTGCGTCTGGTCGAGCTCAAACTGCGTATAGCCGCAGGCGTTGATGATCGTCGTTCCACACACATGCTGACGCTCGCGCTGAAAATCGCAACCGTAGCTTTGGTGCACATGTCCGTGCACCATGTAGTCGGGATTCCAGGATTCGAGTGCTGTGTTAAAGCATTCGAATCCTCGATGCGGCAGATCGTCCAGATCACCCATACCGGCGGCGGGTGCATGGGTAAGCAGAATGTCGCACCCGCCGACCATCCTAACCTTACGCGACAGCTTACGCATGCGCTTGGACATCTCGCGTTCGGTGTACATGTTGGCGCCGTCGCGATAACGCATGGACCCGCCAAGGCCCGCAATGCGAATCCCTCGGTACGTGTACACGCTGTCTTCCACGCAGATACATCCGCCCGGTGCATGACGTGCGTAGCGGTCATCGTGATTGCCGCGCACGTAGATGAGCGGTTTGTTGATGACCGTAACCAAAAACTCAAGATAGTCCGGGTCCAGATCGCCGGCGGACAAAATCAGGTCGACTCCCTCAAAGCGTTCCTTGCGAAAGCACTCCCAAAGGCATCGTTCTTCGGTATCGGCTATTGCAAGGATTTTCATAGGGCAGGGACTTTCGGCTCATCGTCGAGCTGCGGAATGGTGCCTACCACGTTGTCCGCCAGCCAATTCATCTCGACAATCTGCGTGCTCGGCAGCGGAGGGAAGCCTTCGATCTGTACCACGCCGTTCTGACTGTGGAGCTCGCCGCCAAAGGGGTTGATGGATCCCTCGACAATGCCGTTGCGGAGCAACTGCACGAGTTTGCGCGTCTGGTAGGGTAGGCCCGGAGCGTAACGGATGTCGATAACGCCGGAGCTCATGCCGTACCAGTAGTTGACGGCGCGCACTTGGTTGTCATCGCTGGTCTCGTCCCACGTGCCGTGCAGAAGGCTGCGAACGATGAGCTCGTAGTAACGGCCCCAGTTCCATACCGGCATGGCGATGCCGGAAACCTTGCCATCGACCAGGCGGTGGAGTCCGTAGGCCGTAGGGTCTTCGAGCGACTTTGACATGTCAGCGCCGGTCATGACGCTCACGCCTTCGCGGCACATGGCCTCGGCAAGACCGCCGGCGGGCACATCGCCCCAGGTGAGGATAATTTGCGCGCGGGGGTCGAGCAGCGAGGCACCGATGGCAAAGGCATTGATCTCGCTGAGCGCGCCGGATGCGAAGACCGACGCGTGGTAGCCGATGCGATGGTTGTCCGCCATGCTGGCGGCAAGGGCGCCCAGGAGGAACTTGGCCTCGTACATCTTGCCAAAGTACGAACGGACGCTTTGGTGGGGAAGGCCGATAGAGCAGTTGAGGAACCGAACCCGGGGATACTCAACGGCAGCCCTGAGCGTGTATTCCATCAGGCGGTGCGAGGTCGAGAAGATGACGTTTGCTCCATGTTTGACAGCCGTTTCCACGGCGGCGTAGAACACATCCGGATCGTGACAGTCCTCGAACGCCTCGGTGCGCACGATACCGCCAAAGTGCTCATCGAGATACTGACGCCCTTGGTCGTGCAGGCTGTCCCAGCTCGACGTCGCACAGGGGAACTCATGGATAAAGGCGATGCGCAGGGGGTTGGCCGTCGAGTAGACGGTCTTGCCCATAAAGAAGTTGAGCACGCCAGAGGTGGACTTGGCGGGCGTCTCCTCCTCGTCGACGCTCGGTGCTTCGACAAGATCGACCTTGTCCTCGTCATTTTTGCCGGCAATAACCAGCTCGCGCCAGATCTTGCACAGGCGGTTTACGACGATATCCGTCGGCGTATCCAGCAGGCGGTCCTGGTTGTACACATTGAGGTAGACGAGCATGGCGTCGGCGGGCGTAATGTCCAGGTGGTCGCCGCCTGCGCGAAGGTAGGCGCGCTTAAAGAGCAGGAAGGTGTGGCGCAGGTAGTCGACCTTTTTCTGCGGCCATTTTTCGATAAGGTTCTGACCGAGCATCTTGGCGAGCGTCTCGTAGCTTCCCTCACGCGAGAACTCGATCTCGTATAGGGGGCAGACGCGCCAAAACGCGCAGAACTCGCCGTACAGGCGGCTTTCGACGGAATCCCATGTGCCGGGGTAGAGACGGGTGACCTTGGCCGAAACCGTCGGAGCGTCCAGGAATTTGAGGACACTGACGCGTTTGTTGCCTTCCTGGACATAGAACCGATGCATGAACTCGGTGACGATGATGGGGTCGCGATAACCCTCGGTTACCTGGATGTCGTAGAGGTTGGACCACTTGCGGGCGAACTCGGTGCCAAACGGCAGCAGGGGCATAAAGTTGCATGAAAAGGCGGACTGACGGCCCTTGGTAACCGTACCGACGACCATTTCGAGCGGAATGTCTCTCAGGCCGACATTCTCTCGCTGGCCTAAGGGGAGCTGGGCAACCAAGCTATCGAGGTCCGTGAGGTACGGATACTCGCTTTGACTAATGGCGCGTCGACGTCCTTGCTCGCCGCGCTTGCGTGCTTGACGGTAGGCCTCTTCCATGATGTTGCTCCCTTAGTCGTTTAAACAACTATATGAACCATGGTACCACGAATGAAAACCACAACAAAGGTGCCTGTCCCCTTTGTGGTGGTTTAGGCAATGATGGGGGCGATGGCGCGGATGCAGGCGTCGGCAGCGGTGAAAGTGGTGCTGTCGTCGCTGACGATAAAGATGATCTTGCCCTTAATGCCAAAGTCGCCGATCTCGCTAAAGAGCACATACGGCTCCTTGTCAAAGCCCGAGATGGGAAGCACGGCGGCCTTGGTGGCGCTGGTCAGCTCGTCTGCCAGCGCGTCGAGCGAGGCCCACTTGGACGTGTCCTTTACGGCAACGGGCACAGCCACGCGCCCAAAGGGCATCAAATGCACGAGCGTGTTCTTGGAGATGTTGGAGTTGGGGACGATGATGGTCTGCCCGCAGGCATCTTCGATGGTCGTGTGGCGCCAGGTGATGTCCTGGACCACGCCCGACACGCCGCCGACTTCGATATTGTCGCCAGGCTTGATGATGCCCATAAACGTAACCTGCATGCCGCCAATAAGGTTTGACAGCGTGTCCTGAAAGCCGAGCGAGATGGCGATGCCGCCGACGCCAAGAGCGGCGACGAGCGCGTTTGCGTTAATGCCAAAGCAGTTGTCGAGGATAAAGCTGCCGCCGATCATCCAGATGACGGCGCGTGCGATGTTGATGAAGATGCTCGATGCCGGAAGCGGGTTGTCGTCGCGATTGAGCAGGTGACGCAGGGTCTTGGATACGACCTTGGTGGCGACGGCGGTGCCTATCGCCAAGATGACGGCCCAGATGATGTTGTGGACCCACCGTTGCTCAAAGAAATGAAGAATCGGCTCAAACAATTCCATGTAGGGAAACCTCCTAATGATCGTCCAACCATGATACCCACCAAGAAGCCCGTCCGATCAAATTCGGACGGGCTTCTGTGCTCGATATAAAGTTTACGCGGTGGGGCTGCAAGGCCCGGCGGTGTAGCTTAGCGTCGACGCTTCCAGATAATGCCGAGCATGATGACGATGATGCCGCCGATAAGGCACGCGCCAACTACTGCCAGCGTGCGGTCTCCCGTTGCGGCGAGCTTACCGGTCGTCTTCTTGGTGATGACCTTCGTGGTCGCCGTGTCCGTCTTAGGCGAGGGCTTAGGCGTCGGGGCCGGTGTGGGCGTGGGGTCCACGGCAGCGGAGCCAAAGCTGATGGTGCCCGCGAGCGAGGCCATCTTGCTCTCCCAGCTGTCCTGCCCGATCAGTGCCCTCAGCGCCGCCTCGCACGTGCCCCACTCGGTGTACTTGGTGGCGTGTGCAAAGGTGGGAAAATCGGTCGTGTTGGTAATGATGTAGTTGTTGGTGGCGACGGTATAGGTCTTGGCGGGGTCGAGCGTGCTGCCGTCTTTGGTGAGTGTGGCACTCACAATGCGCTTGCCTTCGGGCTGCGTCCAATCAATCGTCACGTTGATGCCGCCAAAGGAGAGAACGCTGCCAGAGTCATCGCGCCACTTGTACTTGTCTTGCGCCTCCTGCTCGGTATGGCCGGCTGCCACGTAGGCTTGCTGAAGCTCGTAGCTGTGATTGCACTCGTCGCTGATTTGTAGCGAGTGCTCGAGCGCTGCGAGGAAGTCCGCGCCGGTCATGGTCCAGGTCTCCACGGTGTTGCCGTAGGGCGAGATGGCGATGACGTTGCCGGCGGTCACGTTGCCCGCCGCGATGCCGCCGCGGATGCCGCCAGCGTTTTCGATAGCGAGGTCTGCGCCCGTCAGGTCAAGATAGGAGCTGCAAATCACGTGGCCGATGGTCTGGGCCTTGGTGGTGTCGCCCTCCTTGCTGGGACGGAAATCGGTGGTGCGCACCATTTCCCAACCATGCGTGCCTGCGGCGTCCTCGCCGTAGAAATAGTTGGTGGTGGATGTGCCGAGCACCTTGTTCGATTCGTTTTCAAAGTCCTCGTCGAGCGGCTTGATCTTGTTGCGGACGGCTTCAAGGCGGCTTTGGTAGTCGGAGCCCTTGTCGGGGTCTGCCAAAAGGTCGTTGACGTTCTTGGCGGTGTAGAGCTTCTCGTTGCTGTCGTCTGCAGGGACCGTGACCGTGTCGTCGTCGGTCGTCTCGGTGCCATTCGTGTCGTATTTGTACGGAATGGAAAGCAGTCCCACCTCGGCAAAGGCACTGCCCGCCTCGACAACGTGGATTGTCTTGCCGTCGGCTCCCGTCACCTTCTCGTTAAGGTTGATGTGCTCGTGGCCTGCGATAAGGGCATCGACGCCACGGAGTCGCGTGGCAAAGGTCTTGGCGTCGAGCGTGTGCGCGATACACACAACAACATCGCAGCCCTCCTTGCGCAGCTGCTCTGCCTCGGCATTGATGGCGTTCGCGGCACTCGAGAACGACGTACCCGCGACCAGGTCCGCGCGCAGCGAGGATCCCAGCGACTCATCCATGGCACCCACGACGCCGACCTTGATTTTGTAGTCGAATGTGGAGTGATCCTCGCTATCCTCCCAGGTGCGATCGAGCGTCTTCGTGATGCTCGAGCTCCATACGCCGCTCGTAGACTTCGCGTTCGCGCAGAGCATGGCGAAGGGCGTGCCGGTGGTGCTGTAGCCGGTCATGGTGCGGAGTTTGTTCGCGCCGTAGCTCCAGTCGTGGTTGCCCGGCGTGGTCGCGTCGTAGCCGTCTACATAGAAGGTGTCCATGAGCTCGGCGATGCTCTTGCCCTCGCTCATGGTGGCGAAGGACTGCCCGTGGAAGGTGTCGCCCGCATCGAGCAAAAGATCGGGGGCGCTGTTTTGGGCGCTATAGAGAACCGCCAGCCCATCAAAGCCCACAGTGCCGGTGCCCTTGCTTGCGTTGTAGCTGTACTTGTAGCTGCCGTGGATGTCGTTGGTGTGCATGACGGCCACGGAGCCGTCAATAGCGGCGGGCAGGTTCCCCGCGAAAGCGAGGCTTGGGATGCCTGCGAGCGCGCCGGCAAACAACGCGGTGGCTAACGCAAGGCGGGGGAGTCTTTTCATGGCAGTTTCCTTAGTCCTTAGCCAGAATGTCTGGTTGAATATCGGATTATCGACATAATATGCGAAAACCGCCGCAAGGGCGCCTGTCCCTTAGCGGCGGTTTTGACGTTTGCGCAGATAAAACCTGCCAAAATAAACCTGTCCCTTTTTGGTAGGTTTAGCTTAGCAGCATGCGGTCGTTGGCGAGCTCGCCGCCCGAGACCTCCTCGAATTTCTGCAGCAGGTCGGCTACGGTGAGCGACTTCTTCTCATCGCCCGCCACGTCGTAGATCACGTGGCCTTCGTGCATCATGATCAGACGGTTGCCCAGACGGATGGCGTCGTTCATGTTGTGCGTGACCATGAGCGTGGTCAGGTGGTTCTCGTCGACGATCTCCTCGGTCAGGTTGAGCACCTTAGAGGCCGTCTTGGGGTCGAGGGCCGCGGTGTGCTCGTCGAGCAGCAGCAGGCGCGGCCTGGTGAGCGTGGCCATCAACAGGGTGAGTGCCTGGCGCTGTCCGCCCGAGAGCAGGCCGACCTTGGCGTTGAGACGCGTGTCCAGACCAAGGTCCAGGCGCTTGAGCAGCTCAACGTACTCATCTTTCTCGGCCTTGGTGACGCCCCACGAAAGGCCGCGACGCTGGCCGCGACGCTTGGCGCTGTCTCTTATACACATCTCCGAGCCCACGAGACGGAGCTACATCTC
>URZB01000060.1 GCA_900552295.1 uncultured Collinsella sp. | reverse complement strand
TACGAGATGTAGCTCCGTCTCGTGGGCTCGGAGATGTGTATAAGAGACAGGGAACGCACAGCGCTTGCCGCCACGCTGCCGGCCGACGTGCTCACCGACTACGAGCGTCTGCTCAAGCAGTTCCGCGGCCTGGCCGTCGAGACCATCCAGGGCAACATCCCCACAGTCTGCCACACCGCGCTGCAGGCATCGTCCATGAGCGACCTCAACCACGACGGTAGCGAGATTACGCACTGCCCGTACTGCCACCGCCTCCTGGTACTCCCGAGCAAGGAAGCTTAAACGATGGCGGCATCCAACAATTCAATGCAACTTGAGGGAAAAACGATCCTGCTGGGCATTACCGGCGGGATCGCCGCCTATAAGTCGTGCAATATCGTGCGCCTGCTGCAAAAGCGTGGCGCGCGCGTCAAGGTCGTTATGAGCGAGCACGCCACCGAGTTTGTGGGCCCGCTAACCTTCCGTGCGCTCACCAACGAGCCCGTTGCCGTGGGCCTATTCGACGATCCCTCCGACCCCATCCACCACATTTCGCTGGCGCAGGAGCCCGATCTGGTGGTCGTGGCGCCCGCGACGGCCAATATCATCGCCAAGATGGCCAATGGCATCGCCGATGACCTTATCTCCACCACGCTGCTAGCGACGCCGCGACCCATCGTGATCGCACCCGCTATGAACAACGGCATGTGGAAGGCGCCGGCGACGCAGGCCAACATGGCCACGCTGCGCGAGCGCGGTGTCCATGTTGTGGGACCCGGCAGCGGCTACCTTGCCTGCGGCGACGTGGACACGGGACGCATGAGCGAGCCCGAGGACATCGTCGAGGCTGTCTGCGAGGTGCTGAACCCCGTCCCGCAATACCTTGCGGGCAAGCGAATCGTGATCACCGCCGGCCCCACGCACGAGCCGATCGACCCCGTACGCTTCATCGGAAACCGGTCGTCGGGCAAGATGGGCATCGCCCTGGCGGGGGAGGCCGCTCGCCGCGGTGCTGCGGTCACGCTTGTGCTGGGGCCGACATCGCTCGATGTTCCCCACGGCGTGGAGTGCGTGCGCGTGCAGACCGCCGAAGAGATGCTGCAGGCAGCGCTGAGCGCCTTTCAGACGGCTGATGCGGCCATTTGTGCGGCCGCTGTCGCCGACTACACCCCCGCGACCCCTGCCGACCATAAGCTCAAAAAGGCCAACGAGCGCCTGGATCGCATCGAACTGGTCGAGACGGTCGATATTTTGGCCGAGCTCTCGCGCCAGAAGGGCGAGCGGTGCGTAATCGGATTTGCGGCCGAGACCGATAACGTTGTCGAGTACGCCGAGCGCAAATTGGCCCGCAAGGGCTGCGATGCCATTATCGCCAACGATGTCTCGCGCGCCGATTCGGGCTTTGGAACCGACACTAACAAGGCCTGGATTGTGAGCACAACGGGTACGCAAGAACTTCCCGTGCTAACAAAACCCCAGCTCGCAGATACAATTTTGGACTTGCTTCAAAATTTATAAAAAAGTTCTTGCACAAGTCTAAAGTTTCGGGTTAATATACTCCCTGTTGCAAGCGAGAGCAGAGCAACAAACATAAGCTTCGGGACGTGGCGCAGCTTGGTAGCGCACTTGACTGGGGGTCAAGGGGTCGCTGGTTCGAATCCAGTCGTCCCGACCAGAAGTTTGCAGGTCAGGCACCTAGTGCCTGACCTTTTTTGTTTTAATCACCATGATTATTTTGCTTAAAGTAACAACGTTCCCGATCGATGTAATCACCGAATCAAAACGTGTACATTAGCCACCAAAATCGACATTTTTCGACATGTTTGGAGGCAGATGTACACGAATGCGAAATCCCCCGCCTAATAGCGCCCTCCACATGTCTGGACTCTCTATGGCTGCGCTGGATAGACATCGCCGGAACGGGTATAGTATCGAAAGTTTTGTCGTTAACCAGCGGGGGAGTCCTGTGGGCATCAAAAAGAAGATCAAAAAGGAGCTTATCGGCACTTCCGATTACCCGTCGAATAAGATCTTTACGATCTCCAATTTCATCACCTTTACGCGCCTGATCCTCACCCTGGTATTTTTGTACCTGTTTGTGACGGATAACAACCGCGTCATCGCCATCGTTATCTACGCCGTTGCCGCCTCCACCGACTGGATGGACGGCCAGATCGCCCGCATGACCAAGACGGTCTCGTGGCTTGGCAAGGTCATGGATCCAATTTGTGATCGCGCGCTGCTGTTCACCGGTGTACTGGGACTGGTGGTTCGCGGAGAGCTGCCCATCTGGGTCTGCGTGCTCATTATTGGCCGTGACATCTATCTGGGCATCGGCACGCTTATCGTGCGTCATTATCACCGTCGCCCCATCGATGTCGTCTTCCCCGGAAAGATTGCCACAGCGCTGCTCATGACCGGATTCTCGCTCATGCTGCTCGGGTTCCCCGTTGTTGACGGCCTGCAACTTTTACCTTCAACCCTTACGGCCTTCCCGGGCCTCAACGGAAGCTCGGTGCCCCTCGGCATCTTCTTTGTGTACGGCGGCGTGATCTTCTCCATGCTCACGGCTGTCATCTACTCCATTAAGGGCGGAGCGGCCATTAAACAGGCTCTCACGCATCCCGAGGATGAGGACATCGACTTTCTGAACCCTGAAATCGAAGACTGATTCGTTGGGGTATGATTACGTACGGTTCATTATTTGCGGCACGTCCGCGATAAGTTAGGGGTTGTCATGGACAACATGGT
The DNA here is from genome assembly GCA_900552295.1 of uncultured Collinsella sp. GTDB lineage: Bacteria > Actinomycetota > Coriobacteriia > Coriobacteriales > Coriobacteriaceae > Collinsella. The sequence continues at coordinate 5,470 of URZB01000060.1, read as the reverse complement.
TAACAATATGCCTCAGAATGATAAGACTGCTGACGCTACCTGCGTATTCCGCGTGCCTTCAAGCGACGTCACCGTTCCCGACCTCATGGCCAACGTGCGCATCACCGCCCCCGTTCTGTCCATCGTCAAGGGTCCGCAGACGGGTGCCGCTTTTGAGCTCGAGGACGACGTGACCACCATCGGTCGCGATCCCGCGAACGGCATCTTCCTCAACGATATGACTGTTTCGCGCAGCCACGCGCGCATTATTCGCGAGGGCCTCGGCGCTCGCATCGAGGACCTGGGCTCGCTCAATGGCACCTGGGTCGACGGTGCCATTGTCAACGCAGCCCCGCTGCACGACGGTTCTTCCGTTCAGATCGGTACGTTTACGCTCATCTACCACGAGAGCACGCCGGAGCGCATCGAAACCGGTGAGTAGGGCATGGCCGAACGCAACTATCTAAGTATCGGCCAAGTCGTCAACCTACTTCGAGGCGCATACCCCGATCTTTCGAACTCAAAAATTAGATTTCTAGAAGATGAGGGGCTCATTACCCCTCATCGTACGCCTAAGGGATACCGTCAGTACTCCAAGGAGGACGTTGATCGCCTGGAGGTCATCCTGCACTTGCAGAAGACCCGCTACATGCCGCTCAACGTGATTAAGCAGCGCTTGGAAAACGCCACGGACCTGTCAACGCTCGCTTACGAGGTGGGCTTGCTGTCCGATGTTCCGCTCAAGACGGAGCCCAAGGAGACTAAGCAAAAGCTGCATCCCATCGAGACCATTCCCGATATGCTGGGCGTCGAGATTTCGTTTATCCGCTCGCTCGCCGAGAACGACCTCATTCGCATCATCAAGAGCCCGCAGAATCGAGAGCTCGTCGATGGTCGCGATTTCCCGATCATCCGCTACTGCTCCGAGCTGTCACGCTTCCATATCGAGCCGCGCAACCTGCGTCAGTACGTGTCTTCCGCCAACCGCGAGTCCTCGATGTTTGAGCAGGTGCTCGTGAGCATGCTCGGCATGGATACCTCCGATGACGAGCGCGACGCCAAGCTCGAGCGTGCGTTTAAGAAGCTTCACGACCTGACGGAAGGTGTACACACTGCACTGCTCAAGAACCGCGTTTTTGAGTCGCTCAACGCCGTGGTCGAGGACGCCGACATCGATGCACTCGATGAGGAAATCACTCGCTCCGAGTCCACCAAGGCCAAAAACGAAGAGACATCCGCTCCAGCTTCGCACGATGATTCTATCGTAAAGCCGCTCAAGGTCGTCACCCCTTCGCAATCCGGCACCGCCACCGCGGGCAAATAACAGCTGCCGCTTATCCGGCAACCCATTGAAAGGTCATGCAATGTACGACTTCGAATCTCAAATCGTCGACATCCCCGACTATCCCGAGCCCGGAGTCATCTTTAAAGACATCACGCCGCTCTTTGGCAATCCCGAGGCGCTCAAAGCCATGACCGATGCCCTCGCCGAGCACTTTGCCGGCATGGGAATCACCAAGGTCGTGGGCCCCGAGGCTCGCGGCTTTATGGTTGGCGTACCGGTGGCTGTAGCCCTTGGCGCCGGCTTTGTTCCCGCACGTAAACCGGGCAAGCTACCGCGCGAGACCGTGAGCCAGAGCTACGAGCTCGAGTACGGAACGGATTCCATTGAGATCCATGCCGACGCTATCAGCTCTAAAGATACCGTGTTGATTCTGGACGACTTGGTCGCGACGGGCGGAACCGTCGAGGCAACAGGTAAACTGGTGCGAGATATGGGCGCAAAGCTTGTCGGTTACGGTTGTATCCTTGAGCTTGCGTTTCTCAACCCGCGCGAGAAGCTCACGCCGTCTGATGACGATGTGGAGCTCTTTAGCCTGGTGACGGTGGACTAGCCGTTACCCTTAGTTACTGGAAAGGAAGCTACATGCGCACAGCAAACACGCACAAAAACATGGCACGCTGCGCTGCTACGGCAACCCTCGCTTGTGTTTTGGGCTTGGGCCTCGCGGCTCCTGCCTACGCCGATACCGCATCCGACCTTGCCGCTGCTCGTACGAAGCTCGAGCAGATCGGTACCCAAACCCAGCAGATTTACGATGAGCTCGCCACGCAGACGCAGGCACTCGATCAGACTGCTGGCGAGATCACGCAAAAGCAGCAGGAGATTGCCGATGGTCAGGCCAAACTCTCGACCTATGTCGCCGGCGAGTACAAAACCGGCGGTCTGAGCCTGCTTCAGGTTCTGACGGGTGTCGATGATCTGAGCGATATGCTCAACCGTTTGTTCTACTACGGCAAAGTTTCCGATAAGCAAGCTCAGACCATTCAAGAGGTCAAAGAGCTTAAGCAGCAGCTCACCGATAAGCAGGCCGAGCAGGAGAAGAACGTCGCCACCACGCAAAAGAAGGTTGACGAGCTTAACGCCCAGCAGGCTGAAGCCCAGAACGTCGTAAACTCCCTGGATTCGCAGCTGCAAGCCGAGCTTGCCGCAGAGGCCGAGGCCAACGCCGCGCTGCAGGCCGGCATCAACGCCAGCACCGCCGAGAAGGCCACGGTGAGCAACGAGACTGCCGGTACGACCGAGAAGACCAACAACGGTGGCCAGACCAGCAATAACAACAACCAGGGCGGCAACACTCCGGCTCCTACGCCGGCACCTGCTCCGACGCCGCAGCCCTCCACACCTGCTCCGGCTCCGACGCCTTCTGCTCCGAGCCAGTCCGTCGACGGCGGTTCTGTTGTATCGCGTGCATACAGTAAGCTTGGTTGCGCTTATTCCTGGGGCGGAATTGGCCCGAACAGCTTCGACTGCTCTGGTTTTGTTAGCTATTGCCTCACTGGTCGCTATTGCCGCCTGGGCACCACGGGTACCTTTATGGGCTGGACGCGTGTGTCCGATCCGCAGCCCGGTGACGTTGTGGTCAACTCGTACCACACCGGCATTTACATCGGTGGTGGTCAGATGATTCATGCTTCCGACTACAACACGGGTGTTATCATCAGCTCCGTTGCCGCCGGCATGAACAATAACTACATCTTCGTGCGCTACTAAGTATTCAGATAAAGCAAACGGATATGGACCTCGTGGCTTTGAGTCATGGGGTCCATTCTTTTACCTTTCGTGCAGGTCGCTATCTAGTTTTGAATACTAGATAGCGACCCAATCGGTCTGCAAGATGGCTATAATTGTTAGGGAACAATTAGAAAGGACCCTCTATGAGCTGGGCACTTATCTCCGATTCAAGCTGCAACCTCCGCGATTGGCAACCGACCGCGCCCCATACCACCTTTTCATTTGCGCCCCTCAAAATTCGAGTGGGGGAGCGTGAATTCGTCGATGACCTTTCGCTTGATGTTCATGAGCTCAACTGCGCTGTTCAGGCGGAGACGAACGCTTCTTCGAGCGCTTGTCCCAGCGTAGGGGAGTGGGCCGAGCTCTTCAAATTGGCAGACAAGACCATCTGCATGCCGATCTCTGAGGGCGTGTCGGGCAGCTACAACGCGGCAGCCACGGCTCGCGATATGGTTCTTGCCGAGGAACCGGACCGACAGATTCATCTAGTCAATTCACGCGCAGCTGGCGGCAAAATGGACCTCATTTTCCTGCTGTTCGACCGCTATCTTGCAAGCAACCCGGATGTCTCATTCGAGGATGCTTGCGCATACTTTGATAGTCTTGAACAGAACAGCAAAATCCTCTTCAGTTTGTGCAATTACGAAAACCTCGCCAAAGCCGGACGTATCCCTAAGGCAGCCGGCGTCATTGCCAACAAGCTCAATATCCGCATTTTGGGCACGGCGAGTGAGGCCGGTAAAATCGAACTCGTGGGGCACACGCGAGGCGAAAAGAAGATGCTCAACAAGATTATCGATACCATGGAAGCCGAGGGTTTTGCCGGCGGCGAGGTCATCATCGATCACGTTGAGAACGAAGCTGGAGCACAGGCGCTTACTGATCGCATAGTCGAACATTGGCCCGGCTCCAAGACCATCATCATGCCCTGCAACGGCCTGGATTCCTATTACGCCGAGATGCACGGCCTGATCATCGGCTACGGCATGGGCGTAGCTTCGGGCAAATAAAGTCCAACCAAGCAAAAAAAACGGGCGGGACAAAGCGACAGATGGCTCTTTGTCCCGCCCGTTTTATGCGTCGGCTAGCTATTAAACCCGTTGAACTTGAGATAGCTCATCAAGTAAGCCTTCGAAACAAAGGATGAAACCGCGCTGCGCACAAGCAGCGACTCACGCGTTACCTGATGCGCCGTATCGGGAACCGGCGTCTGCTCGACGGAAAACGCCGAACGAATCGATGCCTCGAGCTGATCGACCACATAATCAAAGGCCGTCGGGGCATCGTAGCTCAAACGCTGAATGTTAAAGAGCGCCTGCACCGCAGCAATAGGTAGCACCTGTTTAAAGATGCAGATAGCGATCAGGCGGGCAATCTGCTCGCGGCCATATTGCTTTTTGACCGGAGCAGGCACCAGGCCAACCTTTACGTAGTTATTGATCATCGATGGCGTAATGATAGGCTGCTCAACGCAAAGGGACAGCGGCTCCATCCACAGCGCAACATACTCAATGACCTGGTCGCGGTAGAGCGTCACATTGGGCAACTGGTCATAGCGCGGCAGACTCAACGTATTGAGTTTGCGTACGATATCGGACTGAATAAATGCATCGGGCAGCACAGTGGGCTGAATATCCTCAGCCTTAATGCTGACAGACGAATCAGACATCGGAATAACGTGTTTAACGTGGTTCATAAAGGTCCTCCGTTCATTTTCTATATTGTATTCTAGGTTATCTAGTTTTGCATACCATATAGCCTGCAAGAAAAATGGCGGGACAGTGCACTGATGCATCGTCCCGCCATTTAGTTAATAGATAACAACCTTACATAAGATATATTATCGTACTTATCCGCGGAGAAACGCGTATGCGCTCGTTGCTGCTATGGCTCCGTCAGAAACGGCGGTCACAACCTGACGTAAGCGCTTGGAACGGATATCGCCAGCAGCAAATAGACCTGGCGTGCGGGTCGCCATGGATTCATCAGTCAGAATGCCGCCATCAGGCGCCAGATCGACAAGATGCTCAACAAGCTCGGTATGGGGTTGCGTCCCGGTAAAGACAAAGATGCCAAACGAGCCAGGCTCAAAGGTCTCAGCATGCGTCTTACCGCTTGCATTGTCCTTGAACGAAATTGTCGTGGGCATCGCTTCACCAGAAAGCTCAACAATACTAGTTTGGTACCTAACTGTAATATTGTCCTTTTCGAGTACTTTCTGAACAACACCATCAGGCGCACGGAACTGGTCGCGGCGCAGCACGATGGTCACACTGCCGGCAATGTCTGACAGGAACAGTGCCTCTTCGCATGCCGAATTGCCACCACCGATTACAAAGACCTGTTTGCCGCGGAAGAACATGCCGTCACATGTCTGTCTCTTATACACATCTGACGCTGCCGACGATAAGGCTC
>URZB01000059.1 GCA_900552295.1 uncultured Collinsella sp. | reverse complement strand
ATGCTGCGCGGCTACGAGAACGGCGCGATGGTCGTCTCGGATGAGGTCAAGTCGCTCGGGTATTCGGGCGGTGCGGCTGCCAAGGCCGCCGAGGCCAGCGTCGTGGTGGGCGACAAGGTCAAAAAGGGCGCCAAGGTGCTCGACGACAAGGGGTCGGTTGCCGTGGACAAGGGCAGTCGCGCACTGGGCAAGCAGCTCGGCAAGACGCGCGGCATGTTCAAGGCCTTTAAGGACGAATATCAAAAGGCGAGCGGAGGCTCGTCAAAAGCTACAAAATAGCGACGTACCAAATGATGGGAGGCAAGCCGGAGACCTGTTGCTCCGGCTTGCTGTGTTTATGGGGGAGGGCACATGCGCCAAAACGGATCCAACTTAAACGGGCGTTCGGGTGCGCGTCCGACGGCGCGCCGCGATCTGGGGCAGCTGCCCAGCGGTCAGCGCCGCCGTCGTCGTAAGCCCGGCGCGATGTACCTCAACCATAGCCGCGGGTTTAGCGATCGCAGTGCGCGCATCGGCAACAGCCGCACACCCCGTCGTTCGTCTCGCCTGCCCTATGCGCTCATCGCCGTGGGTTGCGCGCTCGTGCTGTTTATCGCTGCCGTCGTGGGCTACGTCAACCGCAGCGTGGACGTGGAACTTAACGGCCAGAAGACCGCGGTGCGCGTGGGCTCTACGCTGCAGAATCTCATCGACGACCAGGAGTTGACTGACACCTACGACGCAGGCGACCTGCTGGCCGTCGATGACAGCGTGCTCAAGCGCCATGGGGGCGAAAAGCTGTCGGTGAAGGTCGACGGCAAGCGCGTGAAGCAGGGCAAATGGGATAGCCGCGAACTCGAGGGCGGCGAGAAGGTGACGGTCAAGGATGGCCGTAACACCTACGAGAAGCACGAGGTCCAGGCTACGGTTATCGAGCCCAAGCTCAAGACCGAGGGCACGGGCGCTATCGAGTATGTGCAGACATGGGGTGCCCAGGGCCGCTCCGAGGTGTGGGTTGGTGAGCAGTCGGGCAAGACGCAGGACCGCGGCGAGGTTGTGCCCGCCACCGATTGCGTTGTCGCCTGTGCCAGCGTGGCGCCCAAGGGCAACAAAAAGTACGTGGCGCTGACGTTTGACGAGGGTCCGAGCGGTGCCACCAAACAGATCTTGCAGGTGCTCAAGGAAAAGGGCGTCACCGCGACGTTCTTCCTTTCGGGCGATGCGGCCGAGGCCTCGCCTGCCACGGCCAAGGCGATTGTCGATGCCGGGTGCGAGATCGGATCCAACAGCTACAGCGACGATTCGCTCAAGGGTCAGGACCGTGAGGCGGTACGCGAACAGATCACGAAAGGCACCGATGCGATTAAGTCGGCGACCGGCGTGAAGACGATGCTGCTGCGTGCTCCCTACGCTGCCTTTGACGAGCAAAACTGGATTGATGCGATGGACCTGGTCTCCGCCGTGGTCTCGTGGAATATTGACTCGGGCGACTGGCTGCTAAACGGTGCCGACGAGCAGGTCTCGACGGTGCTCGATTCGGTGACGCCGGGCAATATCGTGCTGCTCACCGATAGAGACGAATGCGCCGAGCAGACGCTCGAGGCGCTGCCGCAGATCATCGACGGCCTCATTGCCGACGGCTACAAGATCGTGACGCTCAGCGACCTGGTCAAGACGGACACGTCTCTGAGCAAAAAGCTCACCTCGCTGACGAAGGTCACCATGCCCAAGGACGCCGTGTTCCCCCAACTTGCCGAGGACGACGACACCACAGAGTAGTTATCGGGTAGTCATTTAAGAACGTCCCCAATGACTATGTCACGGATGCGTCAGCGTTTGGTATGCCTGCAATGTGCAGCGCATAAATTCGATGCCGCAGGGCGAAGCTGATGCTATAGTTACTGCGGTTAATGAGGGTCAAGAGAAAGGTTACAGGTGAAATCCAAACCTCGACCATACAGTCGATGACCCCATGCAGGTGCTTTTTGCGCATGCACGGGGTGTAAGCGTCGAGCGGCGTGCCGCCCGCGCATGCGTATACATATCCAGAAGCCCCCGGACGCCGCACGCGCGGCCGCGTTCGGAGGAATAATGATGGGGAGCACCATTGAATTATCTGAGTGAGATGCTCAAATTGCCGGTCTTGGACGTCGACGGCGAAAAGCTCGGCGTTGTGAACGATTTTGGCATTGCAACCGGCGAGGTTTTTCCGCACGTGACGTCGCTCGCGTTCCGTGGTCCCGGCAAGACGCCGTTTATGATCAGCTGGCGCAAATGGGTCGACCGTATCGACGAGACAGGTGTACACCTTAAGACGTCGGCCACCGAAATCCGTTTTTCGTACTTGCAGCCGACCGAACTCTTGCTTGCCCGCGACGTGCTTAACAAGCAGATCGTCGACACGCAGGGCATGAAGGTCGTGCGCGTAAACGACATCAAGTTCTCCATGTCGGGCGAAAATCAGCTGCGCCTGCTGGGTGCCGAAGTTGGCGCCCGCGGTCTGCTGCGCGCGATCAGCCCCACACTTGAGCATGTTGTCGAGGGCTTTATGAAGCACCTGGGCAAGCCGCTCAGCGAGGACATTATCGCCTGGTCTTACATGGACCTGCTCGATCGCTCGACTAAGAACATCCAGCTCTCGGTTTCGCACAAGACGCTTGGCGAGCTGCATCCTGCTGACATTGCCGACATCATCGAGCAGCTCGACCCGCGCCTGCGCGCGCAGGTGTTCGCGCAGCTCGACACGGCACAGGCCGCCGAGGCCATCTCGGAGTTCGATGATGACGAGCTTATGACCGAGATGCTCGAGGGCCTGTCCGATACCGATGCATCGTCGATGCTGGCCATGATGGACCCGGACGACGCCGCCGACCTGATCGACGAACTCGATTACGAGAAGGCCGAGAAGCTCCTGCGCCTGATGGGCGTCAAGGAGGAGAAGGCGATTCGTAACCTGCTGGGCTATGAGGACAACACCGCCGGCCGCATCATGACCTCGGAGTTTGTCTCCCTGCCCGCCACGGCGACGGTCGGCGATGCCATCGAGGCGATTCGCAAACTCGACGAGGACTTTGAGAGCGTCTACTACGTCTATACCGAGGATCCGAGTGGCATGCTGACGGGCGTGCTTTCGCTGCGCACGCTGATCGTGGCCGACCGCGACGCCACGCTGGGCCAGCTCGCCTATCGTGATCTGGTCTACGTGTCGCCCGACGAGGACCAGGAAGACGTGACGGACGAGATGACCAAGTACGACCTGGTTGCCATCCCTGTCTGCGACGAGAACCGTCATATCCTGGGCATCGTGACCTTCGACGACGCCATGGACGTTATTGCCGAGGAGCATCAGGAGGACCTGCAGATCGCCGGTGTCGGCTCGGGCGATAGCGCGTCGGACGACTCGACGAACGTGCTCAGCTGGTTCGTGCATCGCCAGTACTGGGTTGTTGTATGGGGCATCGCGTCGTGCATCATGGCGACCGTGCTGGGGACGGCGCTCGGCTCCGCGCATCTGGTGGTGTTCCCCATGTGCGCCATGCCGCTCGTGCTGCTGGCGGCCTCGCGCATGGTGTCGTTCGTCAAGAACTACTTCCTGGAGTATGACGGTCACGACGACGAGCCCAAGCCGTATCTGGGGTTCTTCTTCCAGAGCACGGGCATGGGCCTGATTCTGTCACTCGTGACCTACCTGTGCGCCCAGCTGGTGCGCACCGCTGCGTTCCCCGATGCGCCCATGTTTGAGGAGCAACTCTTTACCGGGTGCTTTAATATCGCTGCCATCATTTGCCTAGTTGGCAACATGAGCGCCGTGATTTACCTGATGGTGCTGTTCTGGCGTGACGAGCATGACCTCAACACGTCGGGCACTGCCATGAACGTTATTGCCGTCATGATCTCGTGCGTAGCGTATTGCGCCGCTGCGGTGCTGCTCACCATGTCGGTCATGGGTTAGGTGGTCGCGTGCAAAATACCAAGCAAAAGTCGGGCACCAAGCAAAAGTTGACCATCGCGGCCATCTTTGGCGCTATGGGTCCCGGTCTGCTGGCGGCGCTTTCGGGCAATGACGCCGGCGGCATTGCAACGTATTCCAGCGCGGGCGCCAGCTATGGCTACAAGATGCTCTGGATGCTTCCCGTCATGACCGTGCTGCTTATCGTGACGCAGGAGACCGCGGCGCGCTGCGGCTGCGTCACGGGCAAGGGCCTGGCATCGCTCATTCGCGAGCGCTTTGGCGTGCGCAAGAGTGTACTTGCTATGGCGGCGCTGTTGATCGCCAACACGGCTGTGACCATTTCGGAGTTTGCGGGCATCGCCAGCGGCCTTGCTCTCTTTGGCGTGCCGGCGAGCATCTCGGTGCCGTTGGTGGCGCTGCTGGTGTGGATGCTTACCATGTCGGGTAGTTTCCAGCGCATCGAGAAGATTTTGCTGCTGGTGAGCTGCGTGTTCGTGACCTATGTCGTCGCTGCATTTATGGCTGGCCCCAACTGGGGTGAGGTCGCGGTCGACTTGGTCGTGCCTAACATTCAAAATGACCCCAGCTACGTGTCGCTCGTGGTCGCAACGATCGGTACCACCATCGCGCCGTGGATGATCTTCTTGGCGCAGAACAACGTGGTCGATAAGAACGCGGGCGAGGACGATATCGTGCTGCAGCGCATCGATACCGTGAGCGGCTCGCTTGCCGCCGATGTCATTGCCGGCTTTATTATCATCACGACCGGTACGGTGTTGTTCCCGGCGGGTATTCAGATAAGCGATGCCGCCGATGCTGCCCGCGCGTTGGAGCCTATTGCGGGTCAGTGGTCCACGGTACTGTTTGCCTCGGGCCTGGTCGCGGCGAGCTTCTTGGCCGCCTGCGTGCTGCCGGGCGTTACGTCGAGCGCTATCTGTGAGGCATTTGGCTGGGAGCGCGGTGCCGACCGCAGCTGGGACGAGGCCCCGGTCTATCGCGGCATCATTACGGCCATCATCGGTATCTCTGCCGTGCTGGTGCTTATGCCCGGCGTCGATCTGTTCCAGATTATGATGACCTCTCAGGTCATCAATGGCGTGCTACTGCCCGTGGTTCTGGTGTTCCAGGTGGTTATTGCCGCTGACCGTCACATTATGGGCACTAACCGCAACGGCCGCGTGTGGAACGTGCTCACTTGGGCGACTATCGCCGTGATTACGGTGCTCACGGTCGTCATGTTTGTCCTGCAGGCGATGGGCTACAGCGCTTAGCGCCTCTTTTGGACTCCAAACAGGCCGCCGCCATGGGTTGCGGTCTGTTTTTTGCCTGTTATAGGGGGTTAGTAATATGTGTGTGGACAAAAATGCCAAATATGAGTACTGTTGCTTGGCTGATAGCATTTACGACCAAGAAAATAATGAACATATCTAAAAATCCGTTCATTAAAAGCGGAGCTCCAAGTCCTAAGCCGGACATTCTGGTCAACTGGAAAGGTCACGCGCTACCGCATGGGCGCCATTTTGGGTGGTTTTGCCTGCTACTAAAATGGTAACAGTACTCATATTTACCCCTTTTTGTCCACGACCTCTTGGAGCCGGCTCGAAAAGAGTGATTTTGGGTTGTTTGCTGCGGGTGTGGGCTTGGAAACAACGCTCGGGGTGGCGAGGCGCCCAGAATTCGGTCGCAAGGAGGGCGTTCCTCGGCTGTGTCAGGAGTGTCCCTAGGTGCCGGCACATAAGGAACGTCCCTAACTGCCGGAGGGGGTGTCTGCCGTGGCAGGCACCCCCTCCGGATGTGGGAAGTTTGCGCTGCAGGTTACTTGTCGCCGCCCAGCTTGTGCGGCTTGAGAGCGAGCGCATTGACGAGTGCGTCGGTGGCAGACTTGACGGCTGCCGGCTGCGGATCGTTGACGTGATCCTCGGGGTGTACGGGCAGGTCCTTCTTGACGGCATCGTGAATCAAGTTGAGGTACTCAGTCACGCCGGTGGTCGATAGATGCGTGCCATCGCCATCGAACAGGTCGTTGCGGTTGGCACTGTATCCGTACCAGTCGATAACGCGCACGTTCTTGTAGCGCGTAGCGGCGTTGGCGATGGCCTGGTTGGTAGAGCCAACCCACGGCTGCGGGCTGCGCGTGTTCACAAACACCACAATACGCTTATCTCCTGCATCGGCCATGATGGCGTCGATCTGGTCGTCGGTTACCAAGCCGTTGGTGCCCAGGGCAAAGACCACGATCTTGCCGGCAAGGTTCTGCTGGATATAGCCCTCAAATGTCGCGCGGCCCGCATCAAACTGGCGGCCCTTTTCGGCATCGATATGGCTGTGCGGGAACACGCCGTCAAAGGTGTCCACGGCGCGCAGCGACACGGAGTCGCCGATCATCAACAGGTCGTAGGAGCCATCGGGGAAGCCGTCGTTGTCCTTGTCGGTGTCGTCGGCCGCCTGTTGGTCGGCGGGCGCGGTGTTCTTGGCTTCCTTGTTGAGGACTTCGGCGCCCTCACCGCTCAGTGCGGAGGTCTCCGGCACAAAGATCAGGCCGCCCAGTGCAACGACCAACACGACAGCACAGGCTGCGCAGACAAGGACGTGCGCGCGTGCCCAGTTGGCGGGCGTGGCGGTGCCATCGCGGAATTCGGCGACGGTGCGGCCGAAGGCGCCCTTTCTAAACGGCGTCTCGATAAAGCGATATGAACATTCGGCCACGGCGACCACCAACAACACCTGCAAAATGTACTGCCACCACGGCGTATCGTTGATGTTGGCGACCGGGTTCATGAGCAACAGCAGCGGATAGTGCCACAGGTAGATGCTGTACGAGCGCTTGCCAACCCACACGAGCGGCTCGGCGGACAGCGCGCGGGCAACCATTCCCTGGGGCTGCACGCAGGCGGCAATGACCATGAGCGTGAGGATTGAGCACAGCAGCGTGCCGCCGCGATACTGGAACGCGGTGTAGCCGTTGGTGAGCGCGACCATGGCGGCAAGGCCAACCAGACCCACGACGCCCAACACATCGATGGATGCGGGCGAGGACCAAAAGCGCACGAGGGCGCTCGGCTGTGCCGGGGCGGTCTCGGCTGCTTCGTCGGCCTTCTCGCTAGGCTTGCCCTCGGCGTTCTTGCCGTGCTTGGCGGCGCCAGCCAGGCGATTGAGCCCCAAACGATGAGCGAGGCGCACCGGAGCTAGGTCGCGATCGGGGATAAAGGCCATCCAGGCACCCAGCAGCAGCGAGAACACACGGGTGTCGGTGCCGTAGTACACGCGGCTGGGGTCGGCGGCGGGGTTATAGAGCACCATCATGGCGATGGCGGAGACAGCAGCCAAGCCCAGAACCACGCGGCACGTGTTGGGCTTGCTCACATGCATGGATACCATGGCAAACAGCAGTGGCGGCCAAATCAGGTAGAACTGTTCCTCGATGGCAAGCGACCAAAAGTGCGTGAGCGGCGAGGGGTCGCCCAGAGCATTGAAGTACGAGACGTTTTGGGCAATCTGCCACCAGTTGTTGAAGAACAGCAGCGACGGCAGGATGTCGGGGCGCATCTTGGTGAGCATCACGTGGTTAAAGATAGTGCACAGCGCGCAGGTTACAAACACTACCGTTACCACGGCGGGGACCAGGCGACGGATGCGGCGAATCCAGAAGCTCTTGAGGTCGATGCGTCCGGTCTTAGCGACTTCGTTGAGCAGCAAGCGCGTGATCAGATAGCCCGAAAGCACAAAGAAGATCGTGACGCCGAGCAGACCGCCCTGCGCCCACGTGAGGTTGAGGTGATAGAGCACCACCGCGACGACGGCAAGCGTGCGCAGGCCGTCAAGGGCAGGGATGTAGCGGGACTTAGGGCGAGCAGGCGTCTGCTCCTCGGCGGGAGTGTTGGCGCGGCCCGCGTTGTTGGCAGAAGCGCGATGGGGGCTCGTGGTGCGTCGCGGCTCGTTGGCACGGCGTTCGCTCTTCACGCGTTCGTGCGGCGCCGGCTCGTTGCCCGTGCGGCGTCGACCGCGCGAGCCCGATTGCGAGAGTTGTTCCATAAAACATCATCCAATGACGAGAATAATCAGCACGCCTTCATTGTAGCTGCCTGCTCCTGTGAATGCTTGCTGCTGGCGCAAGCTCAAGCGCGCGTTCACATCAAAGTGAACTAAAGTTATAGGGGGTGCGAGAGCGCACAATCGACGGTCGACGGTGGGTGCAAAGCCCGCAGATGAGGAGGTTTCCATGGCAGATCGCGGCATCGTTGCGGTGTTCGGCAGCATGAACATGGACCTTTCGGTGGCGTGCGAGCGCATGCCGCGCGCCACCGAAA
>URZB01000058.1 GCA_900552295.1 uncultured Collinsella sp. | reverse complement strand
AATAGATGACAAATTAAGCCAATCCGCAGCAAGAGACGCGTGAACCAATGCTTCTCGCGGCGGATTGACACTACAAAGCGGCCAAAATGTCGGTCAGGTTGTCGATGACAACGTCGGCAGCGGACTGATCGAGGTTGACGCCCTCGTGCGGGCGCAGCGCCAGGACGCGGGCGCCGGAGCGCTTGCCCGCCTCAATGCCCATCGGCGAGTCCTCGATGACCAGGCACTCGGCCGGCTCCACGCCCAGCGCCTCCATGGCGCGCAGGTAGATCTCGGGGTCGGGCTTAAACGCGCTGCACTCGTGGCCGCTGATGGTGTAATCCAGCACGTCGGCAATACCGGCGATGTCCACCAGCTCGTCAATCAGCTCGCGATAGGACGAGCTCGCGATGGCACACTTCACGCCGCGCTCGTGCAGTTCGCGCATCACCGGCTCTGTCTGCTCGTTGAGCAGCTCGGCATACGGAACGGGATGAACCGGGCTGTAGACCTGCTTGTACTCCACGCGCAGGCGCTCGCGCAACTCAACATCGTCGGGCACCAGCGCCTGCCAAATGGCCGGCTCGTTAGACCCCGAAAGATCGGGGATCTCGTCAAAGTGGAAGCCCTTCTCCTCCATAAACGCCACGCGGCGGCGGTTGTAGAACCACTCGGTATCGACCAGCACGCCATCCATATCAAACAGCACTGCCTTGATCATACGCATCTCCTCTCAAGAGCAAAAAAGGGGACGGGGCGTAAACCCCATCCCCTTTCAATCAACCCGTAAGGTTTACTTACTTGTGATTAGTAGGAAAGCTTCCACATGTAGCGACGCATGGTCAGCGGGTGCTGACGGGCCTCGGCGATCTGGTTGCCGTACTCGCGCATAACGGCGAGGTGCAGCAGCGGGTTGAAGTAGGTGATGACGCTCGCCGGCACGGCGTCGGCCAGACCGTAGTCCTTGGAGTCGATCAGAGCGACCTTGGCGCCCATGCGCTCAAGGAAGGTGAGGGCGCGGGCGTCCATCGGACGGGTAGCACCATCGGACATGAAGAAGACGTAGGGCTTACCCTCGGTGGAAACCTCGAACGGGCCGTGGAAGTACTCGCCGGTGTTGTAGGCGGCGGCGTCGATCCACTGCATCTCGGTGAACAGGAAGGCGGCGTGAGAGTAGGCCATCTTCTCGGAGGCACCGGAAGCCATGAAGTAGATCATCTTGTCGTCCTTGAAGTCCTCAGCGAACTTCTTGGCGAGCTTCGTGCAGTGCTGAGCGGCGTTCTCGCACAGGTCGAAGATGTTGGTGAGGCCGGTGATCATATCCTCGTAGTGATCATAGCCCTCGGTCTGCTGAAGGATCTCGAGAGCAAGAGCGATGGCGTAGCCAGGCTTCTCGGCCTTGGCGGCATAGTTGGCGTGGAAGCCGTGGACGATGACGTGGTCGGCGTCGACGGTCAGAGCGGAGCCAGCCTTGTTGGTGAGGGAGACGACCGGGCAGTTGTGCTTCTTGGCGGTCTTGTTGGCCTCGACGGTCTCGGGCGTGGAGCCACCGAGGGAGCAGGTGATCACGAAGGTGTGCTCGTTGACCCAGGAAGGCGTGTCGTAGTTGAACTCGTTAGCGGTGAAGATCTGAACGTTCAGTTTGTCCGTGTTGTTGGCCAGGAAGTACTTGGCGGGGTACAGGTCGGACATGGAAGCACCGCAGCCGACGAAGGCGACACTGTGGATCTCGTGGTTGGACAGGACGTCAGCGACGATCTGCTTAGGGAGGTTAAGGTCGATCTCGTACATCTGACACATTCCTTTCGATTTTTGCGGCGCCACATTGCCGGGCGCTCGCAGGGTTACCGTGATTTGGACCGAGTCGCCGGCCCGTTGAGGATGCGACAAAGGGACTGTCCCATTGTCGCATTTTGGGGATGGAAGCCTGCCTGGGGTATGGGATGCCAGGCAGGCCCCCGGGGGAAAGCGGTTAGACGCTTGGTCGCGACTAGGCCAGGATGCCGGCCGCGGAGAGGGCGATGCCGCCCACGATGGCGATCACGAGAAGCCAACCGGTGTTGACGTTCTTCTTGATGAGCCAGTACATAAGGCCGGTGAGGCCAAGGGAGATCATCTGGGGCATCATGCCGTCCAGGATGTCCTGGATAACGACGGTGCCCTCAGCGAACTGCAGCGGGGTGGTGGCGCCGATCAGCGTGGCGATCATGCCGCCCACGGACATAAGACCCACGATGCCGCAGACATACATGAGCTTCTCCATGAGGTCGCCGCCCTGGAGCTTGCTCAGGTACTGGTGGCCGCCCTGATAACCCATCTTGGCAGCGAACCAAGTGATCAGCACGGAGGGGACGATGGAGATGAGCATGGCCAGGATCGGGCCCATGATGGAGCCCTGCTGAGCCAGCTGAACGCCCAGACCAAAGGCGATGACGCGGATGGTGCCCTGGAAGAAGGAGTCACCGATACCGGAAAGCGGGCCCATGAGGGAGGTCTTGACCGCGTTGATCGAATCGGGGTCGAAGTTCTCGGGATCCTTGGCGTACTCCTCCTCCATGGAAGCGGAGAGGCCCAGGATGAAGGCGCTCGTCTGCGGGGTGCAGTTGTAGAACGCCATGTGACGGTGGTAGGCCTCTTTCTTAGCAGCGAGCTGCTTGGGGTCGGACTCATCCGGATAGAGGCGGTCGAGCGTGGGAACCATGCCGTAGAGGAAGCCCATGTTCATCTGACGCTCGTAGTTCCAAGAGGCCTGGATGGCCCAGGAGCGCCAGAAGAACTGGCTGACCTTCTTGTTCAGGGACACGTCCTTGGTTGCGGTTGCCATAGTGTGTTCCTCCTTAGTCTTCGTCGTCTTCGAGCGGATCGTAGTCGGAATCGACACCGGCGGCTGCATGGGAACCGTTGAACTTGAAGCCCATGAAGACGATAGCCAGGCACACACCGATCAGAGCGACCGCGATGACGGACAGGTTGAGGTAGGCGGCGAGCAGGAAACCGATGAACAGGAACGGGGTCATGCCCTTCTTGATCATCATGGTGAGCAGCAGGGCCAAGCCGTAGGCGGTCATGATCTTGGTCGAGACGTTCAGACCAACGGACAGCCACTCGGGAACCATGTTGACGATGGCCTGGACCAGGTCGGTGCCGACAAAGACGGCCAGGAAGATCGGCAGGAAGTACATGATGGCGTACAGACCGGAGCCGGCGCAGATGTGCATACGGTAGGCGGTCTTGAACTTGCCGTTATCGATCGCGCTATCGGCCACGTGGGTGAGGGCGGCGATGATGGAACGGAACACGATGCCGAGGAGCTGACCCAGGACGGCGACCGGGATGGCGATCGTCATGGCGGTCTCGGCGGAAGCATCGGTCAGGCATGCGAAGGCAGCGGCCACGATGCCGCCCAGGACCATATCGGGCGGAACGGCTGCGCCGACCTGCACCAGGCCCATGGACACGAGCTCGACGGCGGCACCGACGGCGAGGCCGGTGGGCACATCGCCCAGCAGCAGACCGACGAGCGTAGCGCCAACGAGGGGCTGCTCGAAGTTAAGACGACCGAGCAGGCGGGAGTCCCACATGCAGAACACGCCGACGAGGCCGACGAGCACCGCACTGATGAACGTATTCATACCCTTCTCCTTTCAGTCAGGCAAAAGCCTGGTTGATTACAGCTTGGCGTCGATGTCGACGCTCTGATACGTGGGGGTCTGCTGAACGTAGAGCTTGATGCCCATGTCGAGCAGCTGGTTGACGTCGGCCTTCTGGGTGGCGTCGAAGAAGACGGAGCTGTCCTTGCCGCCGACCTGATCGGCGCCGTCATGGTTGGCGGTGGCGCCCAGGTTGATGGCATCGAGCTTGTAGCCCTGGCAGAACTGCAGCATCTCGGCGGTGTTGCCGAAGACGAACATGACGCGCTCACCGAGGGTGTTGAGCTTGTCCATCTTGGCGAGGGCACGCTCGACGGTGAAGACGTTCAGGCGCACGCCCTGGGGCTTGGCCAGCTTAAGAGCGCCCTTCTTAATCTCATCGTTGGCGGCAGCGTTGTCGACGACGATGATGCGTTCGGCCTGGACCTTGGTGGTCCAGGTAAAGACGACCTGGCCGTGCAGCAGACGGTAGTCAAGACGCGCGAGGACGATCTTGGCGGGACCGGCGTTGCGGTGGACGGCTTTGGCCTTCTTGGCGGGGGCCGCGGCAACCTCGACCGGTGCGTTGGGGTTGGTCAGACCGGTGCGGGCCTCGTTGATGAGGGCCGCGAGCTCGGCGCCCTTGACGGGGACGGGGCTCATAGCGAGCGTCAGGGCCAGCGGGATGTTGAAACCGCTGACGACCGTGAACTTCGTGCCGTTCTTGGAAAGCTCGACCATGTTGTTGTTGACCGAGCTGCCGAGCATATCGGTCAGCACATAGACGGTGTCGTCCGCGTTGAACGTGGCGATCATAGCCTCAACCTTATTGGTGATGGGCTCCTTGTCGTCACGAGCAAGCGACACGACGTGGACGTTCGACACGTCGCCGAGAACCATCTCGAGCGTGTCTTTGGCGCCTGCGGCCAGGCCGCCATGAGATGCGAGAATAATCTGATTCATCTTGCCTCTTCCTTTTCGTTATGGTCATTATAACGTCTTATACGTTGCTTATATTGCTAATTAGTATAAAGACCGTTCGCGGGTGAAAATCGACCGTTGACGGGTTTAACGTACTCGAAACGTTGGGCTGGGTAGGCCGACGCTAGCTGGATAACCCCAGGTCAGACCCTGCGCGCAATCCCCTATCGCACGAAGTACCAGGGGCTTTCCTGTACGGTGGGTTCCAGCGCAATGCCGGTGCGTTCCTTAAACAGATCCATGTCTTGAGATTTTTCGGTCCACCACGCGTTGGGCTTAAAGGTCATGCTCTCAATGACATGACCGACAAACACACTGTTGCGCAGCTTGGAGAAGTCGGTGTTCATAATCAGGATGGACGCGAGCACCAGTACGATGCCCAGGACTTTGATCGCGCCGGCGGGCTCGGCGTAGATGCCAATACCGACCAAAACGGTCGCCACGGTTTCGAACGAAGCCACGACCGGCACCTTCGATGTCTCAAGATCCATCGAAAGGCCCTGCATATAGAAGATGTACGCAAGAGCCGTCGGAATAAAGCCAAAGCCTACGAACAGCAGAATGAGCTGCGGGGACATTGCCGCGGCTACATCGGACCACGGAGCCGAAAGCACCGCCATAAAGCATCCGCCAAAAACAAAGCCCCAAAACGTCACCGCCAGCGGATGCAGCGTCTTGGTGGCCATGCGGCTAAACACAGCCAGCAGTGCACCGCAAAGTCCGGCGATCACACCCGACGCGACGCCCCAAGTCGAGAAATGGAAACCGGACAGGTCGCCGCTCGTCACCGCGAGCACGCAACCCACAATGTTAAAGACGATGGCGACGAGCTTGTTGGGGGTCACGTCCTCGCGATAAAGCACGCGGCCGAGCGCGACGCCAAACACCGGCGAGGTGTAGAGCAGCACCGAGGCCGTGGACATGCCCACCTCGCCCATGCACTCGTAATAGCAGGTGTTGGCGACGGCTAAACCGACTATACCGACAAGCGCGCATGGGACGAGTTCTTTAGGACTTGCCTTGAACAATGCCATGGGACCCGAGGCTTTTCCCTCACGAGCACCTCCCTGGCAACCCATAAATGCCAAGACCGGAGCCATTAAGACAGCACCCGACAACAGACGAAGGGCCGCCATGCTCTGAGACGAAACACCCAGGGCCGATATTCCGTTAACAAAGATTCCGATGGTGCCCCACATAAGCGCGGCGATCAGCACCAGCACATAGCCCAGATTGCTTTTCTTCAACGCAGCCTCCTCGGTATTGTTTCCAATATGTTTCACACTACGTTATAGTCGTTATATACATTTTTCAAAGCACAAATCGGCGAACGGGAAACTTTTGAAACAAGGAGTGCCCCCAACTGCCGGCAGAAAGGGAACGTCCCCAAGTGCCGCTCTAACAGTTGCGGTGAAATAGTTCTCAAACAGAGGCTTCACGCCCCCAAGCAGGAACTATTCCACCGCAACTTATGAGGACATCGAGCTGTTAGGCCGCTCTATCCCCTAGTAGTCCAGCTTCCACATGTAGCGGCGCGTCATGTAGTCCTTGTGGGTGACGGCAGAGAGCGCACGCATGTACACGTTGTTGAGGATCGGGGCAAAGATCAGGTGGTTGAAGTACTCGCTCACGCTGTCCTTGATGTCGTTGAGGCCGAGCTCCTTGGCGTCAAGCTGATAGACGCGCTCGCCACCGTACTGGTTGACGAAGCGGATGCCGCGCTCGTCGTTGCAGCGGCTGCGGCCGACGCTGATGAGCTGGAACAGCGAGGTGCGCTTGTCCAGGATCTCGAAGGGGCCGTGGAAGAAGTCGCAGGTGTTGATGGTGCAGGAGTCGATCTGCAGCATCTCCTGCACGTTGCAGATGCTAAAGACGTAGGCAGCACCAAAGAGCGGGCCCTGGGCCATGACGTTAATGCAGGGCTTGTCGGCGTTCTGCTCGGCCCACTTGGCGGCAAGCGGACGGGTGTACTCGACGGCCTTGCGATAGATGGGGTCAACCAGGTCGAAGGCGGCCATAGCGGTCTCGTACTCGGCATAGCCCTCGGTCTGCTGCGTGAGCTCCATGGCGATCATGGTCACGACGGCGGAGTTGGTACGGCCCATGCAGGACTCGTCGACGGCCAGGCTGTCATACTGGATCTTGTAGTCGCAGACCTCGGTGAGGCCGGACTCGTCGACATAGATTGCGATGGTGCTGGCGCCGTGGTCCTTGGCGACCTGGGCGGCGACGATGGTCTCCTTGGTACCGCGCATGGACACGACGACGGCCAGGGTGTTCTCGTTAACGTAGGCAGGGGTTGCGTGCACGAACTCGTTGCTGGTGTAGCTGGAGCTCACGACCTGCGTGGCCTCGTGCTCCATAAAGTACTGGGCAGGATAGTTGCCGCCGTTGGATCCGCCAGCGCCAATCCACACGACGCGCTTGATGCCGCCCTTGTCTACCTTGTCAGCCAAAACCTGGGAGACGACATCCTTAACCTGTTCCTGAGTAGTCATCGTGCATCAGCCTTTCTTCTCGTTTGATGCTCATCACAGGCATACAAGTTACATACATGTTTTGGCTATGTCGACTAGTTGTATGCTATATTTGTCTTAGATAATTTGCTGATGCGGTTTTCGATAACTAGCTACCAGCGGTTTTGTTGTTGTATTGGATACATGCTTAATTAGATTCACATACAAGTTAGATACAGGTTGATCGCATGAATGCTTCGTCTAAGAAGAAACTGGCCCAATACGAGCGCTTGGCGGGTACGCTGCGTGACCGTATCGCCGCCGGCATCTACGCACGCGGAGACAAGCTGCCGTCCGAGATGGAACTCATGGACGAATCGGGGCTGTCGCGCAGCACCGTGCGCCATGCTCTTAAGGTGCTCGTCGATGAGGGTCTGGTTCGAACCGAGCGCGGGCGCGGCGCCTTTGTGGCCGACACGCCGGCGCTCCACAAGAACAACCTGGTGTTTTCGAGCTATACGGCGCAGGTCCAGGGTCAGGGCATGAAGCCCACCACGCGCACGGTGGACTCGGGCTTTACCAAGGCGGGCGGCAGCATAGCTAAGTTCTTTGATGCCGCCGTGGGCAGCAAGCTCGTCAAACTTGTCCGCCTGCGTTATCTGGACGATGCGCCGTTGTGCCTGGAGACCACCTATCTGCCGCCAAGCTTTGAGGCGCTCATCGATCGCGATATCAACGGTTCACTCTACGCCACGCTGCGCCAAGAATTCCATCGCGCGCCGGCACAGGGACATAAGACCTTTGAGGTGTGCTATGCCTCGCAAAACGAGGCGTTTTTGCTCAACGTTGAGCGCGGGCAGGCGCTGATCCTGATCACCGACTACGTCTACGACACCGACGGCCGCCCGCTCCATGTCTCCAAGCGCATCCAGCGCACCGACCGCGCCAAATACACCGAGCCCATCGGCTAACCTGTCCCTAAATGGTAGGTTTGGGGAGGTCGGGGAACCAGGTTGGTTTGGGTTGGTTGGGCGTGCGCTCGGCCAGGACCAGCTCCATCCAACACATGTCGTACCAGCGACCGAACTTTTGGGCGCAGCGGTCGAAGGCACCCACCAGGCGATACCCCATATGGGCATGGAAGTCCTGGCTGTTGTGCGTCAGGTACTCGTCGTCCTTGTCGTGCGGCACGGCGATGAGCGCGCACATGTTGGTGATGCCCATCGCGACCAGACATTGCTTGCTGTCTCTTATACACATCTGACGCTGCCGACGATAAG
>URZB01000057.1 GCA_900552295.1 uncultured Collinsella sp. | reverse complement strand
GATCCCGCCTTCCACGCCATCGAGGACGCCCTGGGCGAGATCGCCCCCATCCGCCGCGCCTCATTGCGCTTTGGCAAGTATTCCTCGCGCTACAACGAGATTCTCGCGGGACGCGCCACCAATATCTTCGACTGCAATATGGCATCGGGTTCCCTCATGGACATTGGCGTCTACACCGTCGAGCCCATGGTCGAGATCTTTGGCATGCCCTCCGGCCTTACGAGCATGACCACTCTGCTCGATCCCACCACGCGACAGCTCACGCACGGCCCCATCGATGGCTGCGGTTCCATCCTCGCCAGCTACGGCGGTGGCCGTATCTCCGTCGAGCTCGCGCACTCCAAAATTACGAACGACCTGTTGCCCTCGCAGATCGAAGGCGAGCGTGGCACTATCCAGATCGACCATCTGTCCACGCCCCGCAACGTCCGCATCGACTATCGCGGCGACGTCGTACGCGGCTCGGCGACCGAGGCACCGCGCGAACAGGGAGACAACGGCCGCGTGCTCGACCTGTCCAAATCGAGCAACACTATGGAATACGAACTCACAGACTTTATCACCGCCATCGGCGGCATCGATAGCGTTAAGGAAGAGATTTGGGAGACCCCGGCGGGACGCCACGAGCTTGGCCACTACCGCGATGTCACACTCGTCTCACTGCGCATCATGGATGCCGTGCGCCAGCAGGCCGGCATAACCTTCCCAGCCGACGCAGGCAAGCAGGCATAGCTATGGGTCTCTTCGATACGTTCTTCTCCAGCGTCACCGGCGGCAGTCGAGAGCCTCAAAAACCATCAAACGTCGAGCTCGAGCTGCGCCGCAGGCTTACTGTGCTCGCAAGCGACGAGGCCACTCAAGACACTCCCCTGCGCTATTTCCTGCGCTGGGCGGGGCAAGTCCAGGGCGTTGGCTTTCGCTTTACCAACACCAACCTCGCGCAGGCACGCGCGCTCACCGGCTGGGTGCGTAACATGGAAGACGGCTCAGTCGAGATGGAGATACAGGGGGCTCCGGCAAATATCCTATCTCATCTCGAGGCGCTTCATGCCTCCTACGAGCGTATGGGAACGCGTTTTCGCCTCGTAGACGCCCAGGCCCGAGCCCCACTTGCCAATGAAGACGGTTTCACGCCTCGTTATTAGTATTGTGTGCTAAATACGGTATCATTTACCTACGACCGTTGATAGAAAAGAGGCGAGGCGCATGGCGGTGCAAAGAAGGAATACCAGGCAGCGAAAGCTGGTTCTTGACGCCGTGCGCCAAAGCTATAACCATCCCACCGCCGACGAAATCTACAACGTCGTGCGCGCGCAGGATGACAAAATCAGCCGCGGCACGGTCTACCGCAACCTCAATCTCTTGGCCGACGCCGGCGAGATTCTCTCCATCAAGACGCCGGGCGGCAGCCGCTTCGATCGCACGATCGAGCCGCATGCGCATATCATCTGCACCTCGTGCAGCCGCGTCATCGACGTACCGCTCCCCTTCGATGCCCAACTCGACGCCAAGGCATCCGAGCAAATCGGCTGGCACGTCACGTCGCACTACACCATCTTCGAGGGTCTCTGCCCCGACTGCCGGTAGATGTTCGGGACATGCCTTAAAATCCACCTTTCTGCACTCTGCAGCAAAAAGAGATTCCTAGGCATGCCACATATATCTACTCGGCGAGCAGGCGGCGCAGTTCTTCTTCGACCGTGCGCACGTAGCGGACGCGGTCGTTGATGCCACGCATAGAGGGATTGCAGCTCTCCATTAGATAAGGATGGCCCACGACGTTGAGCATGTCGCGGTCGTTTTCGTTATCGCCAAACGCCATCATCTCGTCGGGCGAAATTCCCAGGGCACGACCGTAATCGGCAAGCGCGGAACCCTTGCCCGAACCAAAGCCGATAAAGTCCGTCCACTCGGTTCCCGACGTCATCACGTCGACACGGTCGCTAAAGAGGCGCTCAAAATACTCCAGGGCCGCCGGCTGATCCACCTCGGGCGTCTGGAAGGCAATCTTAATGACGTCATCGTCGATGTCCTCAGGACGGTCGACCACCGCCACATCGCAGTGGACCTCATAGCGCAAATGGTCGACGAACGCATCGTTGCCGCTCATGGTGTAGAGGTGTCCCTCACACGAAAGGGTCACGTCGGCATGGGGATACGCAACCACGGCATTCGCGATATCCATAGCAAGACTACGCTCCATGGAGCGCTTGACAACGGCACGCCCCTCGCTCATCACCAGGGCTCCGTTCTCGCATACATAGGCGAGCTCATCGGCCACCGGGGCAAACAGATAGCGCAAGCTCGCATATTGACGACCGCTCGCCGGCATAAACACGATACCGCGACGATGCAGTTCATCGATGAGCTCAAAGGCCTCGGAACGCGGCTCGCGCTCCCCCCGATGCAGCAACGTGCCGTCCAAATCGCATGCAATCAGCTTGATTCCCTCAAGACCCATATGCTTTCCCCCCAAAGCACCTCATCAACAGTAAGACGGACTTTGAATAGCTGCCTCTCAAAGTCCGTCTTACTCATACGCACGTTAACCGCGCGCCTTTTTTACGATCGTAAAGTCGGGAGCCATACTCACAACGGCATCCGCCGCACTCGACGCAAAGCGCCGGTCCGCATCGAGTTCACGGGTAACCACCGAGAGCCAAACGCCCTCGACGCCCCGGAGCATGCGGCCCAAAACAGGCTGCACCGGCGTATACATGCGCACGGTATACTCGTCCGAATCGCCTCGGAAAAGCGGCGCGTGCATATTGCCGATCTCCCAGCACGCATGCGCGAGCGCAATCGGGTCCATGCGGTCGACTTCGACCAAATAAACCTCGGCACTGCGCAGGCGCACGACAACCGCCACGGGCACCATGCCCGAACGGTCGATGGCGAGCACATCGCCATCGGCAAGGCGATCGCCATCGGCAGCGCCCAGCCGAATATCGACCGTACGCCCCAGCTCCGTCACGCCCACAAATGTGCGGGCATCGGCCTGGTCCCAATCGAGTAGTAGCTCATCGACCTCAAAGACACCGCCCAGCTCCCGGCGAAGCAAAAGCTCATAGGACGGGTCGTTGAGATTTCCGAGACACGCTGTCGAAACCAGATTCACAGGCATAGCCTAGTCCTCGACCTCGACGAGCTCGATATCAAAGTTGAGGTCCTTGCCGGCAAGCTCGTGGTTGGCATCGAGCGTCACGGCCTCGGGCGTTACGTCGATGACGACGGCGGGGACGGGCATGCCGCTCGGCGTGGACAGGAAGAGCTTCATGCCCTTCTCGATCTGCTCGATGTTGGGAACCTGCTCGGCCGGGAAGGTAATAACCATCTCGGGATTGTGCTCGCCGTAGGCATCGGCAGCAGGAATGTGCACGGTCTTCTTCTCGCCCACCTGCATGTCGACAACAGCGGCGTCGAAGCCCTTGATCATCTGACCGGCGCCGCAGGTGAACTCCAGCGGCTCGCCGCGATCGTAGGAGCTATCGAACTGCGTGCCGTCGTCGAGCGTGCCGCGATAATGAGTCTTGACCTTCTTGCCCTGGTTGGACATGGTAACCTCCGTGATAAGGGCGGCGCACAACGCGGGCCGCCGTGAACATATGGCGCTAACTATACCCTAGTCATACAATTCAATGACAGTTTGCAAAGAAACGCTGCAACCGGAGGAACCATGGCATATCCCGTATTTGACCTACACTGCGACACCGCCGACCGCATCGGCTGGGCCACGCTCGATCTCGACCTGCGCTTTACCGCCGGCACCGACGGTTATTTCCCCGGCGACGAAACGCATCCGCAAGATTTCGACCTCATCGAGGGCAACGCCTGCGCCATCTCGCTCGCAAAGATCGGCAACACGCCATGGGCACAGTGCTTCGCCACGTTTGTCCCCGATGAGATTCCCACCGCCCACGCCGCGCGCTTCCAGGCGCAGATCATGGCGCATATGAGCGGCCAGGCAATGCTCAACCACGACCGCATGGTCAACGTACGCAGCGCGGCAGACATTCGCCCCGCGCTCAAAGACGGCAAGGTCGCCTGCATCCACACCATCGAAAACGCCACGTTCTTTGCCGAGGACCCCGCGTTGATCGAGGTGCTCAAGAGCTTGGGCGTACTCATGTCATCGCTCAGCTGGAATGCGCAGGGACCGCTCGCGAGCGGACACGATACCCACGCCGGCCTCACCGCCGCCGGCATCGAGGCACTTACGCAGATGGAGCACGCCGGCATGGTGCTTGACGTCTCCCACCTCAACGATGAGTGCTTTGACGAGGTTGTCGCCCACGCCACACGTCCCTTCGTCGCCAGCCACTCCAACTCCCGTGCGGGTTGCGGCGTCAAACGCAACCTTACCGACGACCAGTTCCGCACCATTCGCGACATGGGCGGTATCGTCGGCCTCAACTACTGCAGCGAGTTCCTTTCCAACGACGCAACCGACAAGACCGCCGCAGACGTCACCTTCGACCAGCTGGCGGCACATATCGAGCACTGGCTCGACCTGGGCGGCGAGGACGTCATCGCGCTCGGCGGCGACTGGGACGGTGCCACGGTGCCCGCCTTCCTCTCCGATGCCAGCAAGATGCCCGAGTTCCAGAACATGCTCTCCAAGCACTTTGGCAAGACCGTGATGCAGAAGCTCTGCAGCGATAATGCCCTTGCCTTCTTCGAGCGTTATTAATTTCACATCCCCTGAGCGAGCCGGCATGCCGAACGGTCGACATGCCGGCCCGTCCCCAATCTGAAGGACCGCTTTTGACGCAGCAGTTTACGATTTCCGTATCCCGACCGGATGGGACGCCCATCCCCGTCGTCGTTACCAAAAAGTGCGTCAAGAACTTCAACCTACGCGTCACATCGAGCGGCGAGGTCCACGCCAGCGCACCACTTGGCGCCAGCCGCGAGCGTATTGAAGCGTTTGTGAAGCGCAACAGCGCCTGGATTATCAGCCGACGTGCCCAGCGCGAGCAACGTCAGGCGACGGCGCGAGAGCCGCTCAGTCCCTCGTCCATCATTGCACTTTGGGGCAAGCCCATCACGGTACAGGATGCACTCGATCATAACTTTGCATCACCCGCACCGCGGCCCAAGCAGGCTACCTTCGCAAGTTTTATGGGTACCGACGAGCCAAACGGACGTCCGCAGGCCAAGTGGAACGCGACCCTCGACGGCTTAACGCCCAGTGAGATCCAAGCCCATATTGACCAGCTCTATACGTCCGAGGTCACATCGGCACTGCGCGATATGGTGCACGCATACGAAATCGCAATGGGTGTCGCCGTATCCCGCGTTTCCGTACGCAGCATGAAAACGCGTTGGGGATCATGCACGCCCAAGACCGGAGCCATTCGCATCGCACGCGAACTTGCCGCCTATCCCATCGAATGCCTCGACATGGTTGTCGCCCACGAGCTCGTCCACTTGCTCGAGCCAAGCCACAACCAGCGGTTCCACGTCCTGCTCGACACATACTGCCCCAACAATAGAGCACTTTCTCAGCGACTCAAGCAGCCACCCATAGAGACGTATTAGAACCGGTTAGCGCACACGCTCGATCTCGACACCGCAGCTTGCCAGGGGAAGACCGACGGGCGCCCAAGGCTTATCGAGCTTAACGCGCACGCCAAGCAGCAGGGGGTAACGACGTAGCAGCATCTGGGCCACGCCCTCGGCTGCAGCCTCGATGAGCTTAAACGTATGCTCGCGCAGATAGCCATCGACATCGTGGCATACCGAGCCGTAGTCAATCGAGGCGTTCAGGTTATCGTGCTCCCCCGCTGCACGCAGGTCGGCATAGAGCACCAGGGACACGATGAACTTCTGGCCCAGCGCGTTCTCTTCGGGATATACGCCGTGGTTAGCAAAAACCTCAAGACCTTCAACGGTGATGCGGTCGGCATGGCGCAGATCGTCATAGCTCACGTGGGGTACCGCCGTTGCGGTGGATATTTCGCCCCTTCCACGGCGGGCGAGCTCGGCACCTTCAGTCTTGGTTGCATTCTCGGGCAGTTTCTTATTGCTCATCGCGATCGTCTCCTTCGTTTAGAACCCCGACCGCGCAAACTAACTACACGCGAATCGACAGGTTCTTTTTATCATCGCTCCAGTTGCAAGCATTGCGCGCGGGGCATGCAAAGCAGGCGCGCGACGCTTTATCGGCCGCATAGAGCAGACGCTCAAGCGGTTGGCTGTTCACGCGCAGCTTTCGATGGCCCAGAATGGCCGTCTTAATGGCTGCGGCATCGGCCGGCTCAAACGCCACATCATCGGGCATGCCGCCGAGAATCGCATCAGCGACGCGTTCGCTTGCAACATCATGGGATATACCCGATTCATACTGTTCATCTTTGCCGATATCGTGAAGAAGTGCCGTGGCGTAGATGACCTCGCGGTCAAATTCGAGCTGTTCCTCGAGATTCTTGATCCACATAATGCGAGCGACATCGAGCAGATGGTCAATACCGTGGCGGCAGAAGATGCGCCCCGATTCCAACTGCGCAATGTTGCCCAGGTGCCGCCGAAACAGCCCGTTGGCACAAATGTAATCAATGCGAGGCATGGCATCAAAGGGGGCCAGGCCCGAAGCCATGAAGCCGCGACGCGGCGTCCCCTCATCGGTCTTCGATGTAAAGTCGTTGACGACCCTCATGCTAACGGCCCAGCATCCTAAAGAACCGCTCCTCGAGCGCGGGATCGGTCTCAAAGACGCCGCGGCGAGCGAGCGTCACGGTCTTGGTGCCAGGCTTTTGCACGCCGCGCATGGTCATGCACATATGCTCAGCCTCCATGAGCACAATCGCTCCCTGGGGAGCGAGATACTCCATGAGGGCATCGGCAACCTGTGCGCACAGCTGCTCCTGCAGCTGCAGACGACGGGCGTAGACCTCAACCGTGCGGGCAAGCTTAGAGAGCCCTGCGACACGGCCGTTGGGGATATAACCAATGGCGGCCTTGCCATAAAACGGCAGCAGATGATGCTCGCACAGCGAGTAAAACGTGATGTCGCGCTCGATAACCAAATCGTTCGAAGCGACGGCAAAGGTTTTGGACAGGTGCTCCTCGGCACTCTGGTCCATACCGCCGGCGATCTCACCATACATACGGGCAACGCGCGCCGGGGTCTCCAGCAGGCCCTCACGAGTTGGGTCCTCGCCTATGCCCTCAAGCAACAGCTTAATGGCGGCCTCGACTTTTTCCTGATCGATCATCTGGGCCTCACTTTTCCGATTTTGCGTTCGCGCTATGGTACCACGCCCTTTGGCATCGGCCACAAGCTACATAGTATGGGTCGAATAGACTGGATCGTCCCGCCAAAGTTCAACCGCATCACAAAGCGCAACACCCTCGCGCTCAGCACGGTCGCGCGTAGCGTTCATATCGATCACACGCTGGTTACTCGAGCCCCTAAAACGCAATGAGATATCGTACAGCTCCTGAACAAACGGGCCATCCACCAACATATCGAGGCAGGCAAGGATACGGTCCGTCGCCTCGGTATGGTGACGACCACCCGGCATAAGCTCCTCGAGCACGTCGCCGGTAAAACACCAAATGGTCTTTCCTGACCCCGCGGGATAGGCCGCACGCACGCGTTCGATAAAGTCAACAAGCCCCACCTGATTCTCGGGCTCCATAGGCTCGCCGCCCAGAATCGTCAGGCCGTCAATAAAGGGATGATCGAGGCTCTCGATAATCTTGTCCTCGACGGCACGATCGAACGGCTCGCCCGCAGCAAAGTCCCACGCGACAGAGTTAAAGCAGTTCTTGCACCCACGACGGCACCCACTCACAAACAGAGAAGTACGAACGCCTTCCCCATCAGCAATGTCGAAATACTTAATGTTCGCGTAGTTCATAGGTAACCTTTCTGGGGGTCTGGAGTATATCATCCCGTCCTCAAACAGCTTCGCTCGCTGCGCTCGCTGCAGAACTGCGGGCGGGACGATATACTCCAGACCCCTCGCGAGCGATACTCAATGAACGTAGCGAACATCGAGTATAGGGTTCGAGGTCTAATAAAAACTTTGTTGCAGCTCAACCGTCATCGCAAGCAAAGCGTTGTTGCAAGTCAACTCATGTCCGCTAAGAACTTCGAGGAGTGAGCAGACCACGAGCTGCATCTCAGTTACGTCAACTTGACTGCCCCGTAGCGAGGCCCCGGACCTTTGCTCGATATGAGTTCCGCACGAACAGGAGGCGCCAGTGGCGCCTCCGTCGTGAGCCAGGACTGTCCGAAATAGCGAGTAAAGGTCCGGGGCCTCGCTACGGGGCGGCCTGGGATGGTTATTAGAGATGCAGCACGCGGTCGCGGATCTCCTCGGTTCGACCCTGGTTCCAGAATTGCTGTCTCTTATACACATCTGACGCTGCCGA
>URZB01000056.1 GCA_900552295.1 uncultured Collinsella sp. | reverse complement strand
CCTTATCGTCGGCAGCGTCAGATGTGTATAAGAGACAGCGTAGGCGATGATAGCGACCAGCACCAGCGTGGTGATGTAGGCAGCGGCACGAAACACGCCAAGCATGATCTTGTTGGACAGGTCCTTGTTGATGCGGCCCTTCTTGCCGTGGGAAAGGGCACGCTTGATGCGCTCGCGCGACGAGGTCGTATCGACCGTCGTGTCAACGGAATCGGACATAGCCTACCCCCTCTTCTTCTTGGAAATCAGACGGACGATACCCACCAGCGTGGCGGAGATGATAAACAGGACCACACCCATGCCGAACAGCGCCGAGCGGTGCAGACCCGAGGAATAGCTCATGTCGAGCGCAATCTGGCTCGTGAGCGTCGAGATGGGGCTCGCAATGCTGTCGGGAATAACCGGGGCGTTACCTACGACCATGAGCACGGCCATGGTCTCGCCGATGGCACGGCCCATACCCAGCACGATGGCATCAACGATACCCAGCTTCGCGGCAGGTAGCACGACCTTATAGATGGTCTGCCACTTTGTGGCGCCCATGGCATACGATGCCTCGCGAATGCCCATGGGAATGGAATTGAGAGCATCGATGGTGAGCGTGGTGATGGTAGGGACGATCATGATGGCGAGCACAAACCACGCCGTCAGCGCACCAAAACCAAGGCCGCCGGTCAGTTGTGCGATAAACGGGCGGATGATGATCATGCCAAAGAAGCCGTAGATGATGGAGGGTATGCCCGCCAGCAGGTCAACGGCGGGGCTGATGAGCTTGCGCACGCGCTTGCTGGCAATCTCGACCAGGTAAACGGCCGTACCCACGCCCAGCGGCACGCCCATGGCGAGCGCACCGACGGTCACCAGACCCGAGCCGGCAAGCAGCGACAAGATGCCGTAGTGGCCCTCGGAAGGCGCCCACGTAAAGCTAAAGAAGTCAGCCAGACCGATGTCAGTAAAGACGGGCAGCGCCGAGTACGTGGTAAAGACAAAAATCAGGATGACGGTAACGACCGCCAAGAACGCGCAGGCAAAGAAGATCCACTGCAGCGCCTTCTCCTTGATATAGGTACTGCGCGATACGAGCGCCAGCTCGCGCTTCTTGGGCGTCTGAACATTCTGCTCAGTCTGGGAGTTTTCCTGTGCTTCCATGCTACTCACTCCCCTTCTCGTCGTTGGTGACGGGAATAAAGCCCGCCTCGCGAATCTGCTTGTCCATCTTTTCGGACGTCACATAGTCGATGTAATCCTGCGCCTGCTGCGAAGGCACACCCTTCACAAAGAAGTAAAGGTCGCGCGAGATGGGATAGCCGCCACTCGCGACCGTCTTCTCGGACGCCTCAACATGATTGACCGAGACGGCCTTGACCGAGGTCTTGGCGTTGAGGCTATCGACGAAGCCCAGCGAAATGTAGCCGATGGCCCCACGCGAACGAGATACCACGTCGCGCACCTGGCCCGTACCCGAAAGAACAGCCGAGCGGCGATCGAACGGCGTGCCATCCATCACGATGGTACGGAAGGCCTCGCGCGTACCGGACGCCTCGTCTCGGTTGATGACCTGAATCCTCAGGTCCTCGCCACCGACCTCTTTCCAATTGGTAATCTTGCCGGCGTAGATATCGCGGAGCTGCTCGGTCGAGAGGTTATCGACGGGGTTGTCGTCGTTCACGATGACCGCAATACCGTCGTGGGCAATGACGATGGGAGTCAGGCCCAGATCCTGTTCGTCGGCATTGAGTCCACGGGAGGAGCTGGCGATATCGGCCGTGCCGGCGCTGACGGCCTCGATCCCAGCGGAAGAACCCAAACCGGAAACGAGCACGTCGATGCCGGTCTCCTCCTTAAAGCCCTCGGCCGCAATCTCGGCGATAGGAAGGCAGGTCGTGGAGCCGGCCACGGTAATGGAAGAGGTCGAAGATCCCGAAGAACAGGCGCACAGCGTAAGCGTAAGCACAGCGGCGCTCAGAACCGATACGATCTTTCTCATAGCATCACGCCGATCGCAGCATGGCGCCCACAGGTGCCGTCCTCGTTACGGTAGGAATAAAAGCGGTCGTTCTGACGCACGGTCGAAAGCTGGGTATCCACGATATTATCCGCGTCGACACCGACATCTACCAGCGCCTCGCGAATGGCAGCGGAAAGATCAAGCATGCGAGAGGTATTCGCATCGATGCAAGAGAACTCGGCGGCAAAGCGATCCATGAGTTCCTGGGATACCTCATATTCGTCACCCAAGATATGGGGGCCGATATAGGCGGAAACGTCGCTCGCATCGCAACCGGCAGCATCGCAAAGCGCCTGGCACGCCTTGGCGGAAATACGTGCAATCGTGCCCTTCCAACCGGAGTGCACCACGGCAAATCCGCCGGGGGCCACCAGCACCACGGGAACGCAGTCGGCAAAGCAGAGCAGCACGGGCACGTTATGCGCCGTGCAGACGATGGCATCACAGCCCTCGGCAATCTGCTCGCGAACGTCCTCAAGGTCATCGGCGCCGTTCGAGGTCACCGCAACGATATGATCACCATGGACCTGATTGGGAACGAGCAGGTTGTGCTCGCACTCGGCGGCACCCATAGCCTCGAGCGCACGACGACGATTTTCTTGAACAGCAAAGGGGTCATCGCCAACATGCGAGCCCAAGTTGAGTGAGGAGTACGCATCTTCGGAAACGCCACCGGCGCGCTCGGTGAAGGCAAAGCGAACATCGGATGTCGCGCCCTCCACCAACGTAACTCCATCATGGTCGACACGCGAAACTTTGTCCGCACGTGCTGCCATACTAAAGCCTCCTAATAACACAAGTACCGCGGCATCGCCGCTACAGCCCGCGTTTATACGGCTGTCATACTTCTCTAAAAGGATACCTGCTGCGCTGGAGGCAATCGTAAAGGGAACGTAAAGAGATTGGAGGTTCTAGTTTACAAAGTCGAAATAAAAAGGGCGCGTCCATACGGACACGCCCCTGCGCACAACAATGCAAAGAACGACTTAGAAGCTACCGCGCTTCAGGAAGTCGGGAAGCTCGAACTGATCGTTGCCGAAGTTAGGAAGCTCGGTGCCACCGACGTTGCGGGTCGGAGCGGCCTGAGCCGGGCTCGTGGCAGGAGCGGTGCGCTGCGGCTCAGCGGAGGCAGCGGCCTTGCTCTGAGACTGCTGAGCAGCAAAGAGCTCGTCCTGACGGTTGACGTTGGAGTCGGAGAAGCCCGTAGCGATGACGGTGATACGCACCTGATCGCCCAGGGACTCGTCGACAACGGTACCGAAGATGATGTTGGCCTCGGGGTCGACGGCGTTGGCGACAACGTCGGCGGCGTCGCTGATCTCCTGGATGCCCAGGTCCTTGGAACCGGCGATGGAGAGCAGCACGCGCGTGGCACCATCGATGGAGCTCTCGAGCAGCGGGCTGGAGATGGCCTGCTGGGCAGCGTCGACGGCACGGGTGTCCCCAGAAGAGGTACCGATACCCATCATGGCGGTACCGGCCTGCTTCATGATGGTCTTAACATCGGCGAAGTCCAGGTTGATGATACCGGGGACGGTGATGAGGTCGGTGATGCCCTGGGTGCCCTGGGAAAGGACGCCATCGGCAATCGCGAAGGCCTCGAGCATGGTGGTCTTCTTCTCGGCGATGTCGAGCAGCTTATCGTTAGGGATGACGATCATGGTGTCGACGCAATCGGAGAGGGTCTTAATGCCCTCCTCGGCGCTCTTCTTGCGCTTGCGGCCCTCGAAGGTGAAGGGCTTGGTCACGACGGCGACGGTCAGCGCACCGACCTCGTTCATCGCGATATCGGCAACGATGGGAGCAGCGCCGGTACCGGTGCCACCGCCCTCGCCGCAGGTGATGAACACCATGTCGGCACCAGCGAGCGCCTCGGCAATGTCGTCGCGGGACTCATCGGCAGCCTTGCGGCCAACCTCGGGGTTGGCGCCGGCGCCCAGGCCGCGGGTAAGGTCGGTGCCGATGTGCACCTTGATATCGGCATCAGAGATCGCGAGTGCCTGAGCATCGGTGTTGATGGCAACAAACTCGACGCCGCGGATGCCCTCTTCGATCATTCGATTGACCGCGTTGGTACCGCCGCCGCCGACGCCGACCACCTTAATGACGGCAAGGTAGTTGTTGATCTCTGTCTCGTGCATGTCGGTCCTCCGAACAAAGGTTATAGCCATAGCATGGGTCGACCCCTGCGCACATTAACCTTCAGGTTGAAAGTAAATGCAAAGGTAAACCGTATTATGTTTGCACATTATGAACGTATCAGTCAAATAATTGACCGTGAAAACCAAACAAACCAGATAAACGGCGTGGTATGGCCCCTCAACAAAGCATCAACCAGCGCTACGAGGTCGGAGCGTTCCTAAATGTATAGTTACCCGGAGAGCGCACATTGATATACGTTACGCCCTCTACCTGCGAAAGCAGCTTGGTGACTACGCGCTCCTTCTTGACGATATCGTTCGAATCGCCCAGCGACACCTCAATGCCGTTATTGAGGTTTGCCGAGATGGCTTCGACCGAAGGCGTGGAAATATCCTTGACTTGTCCCAAGAACTCGCTCGAAAAACCACGCACATAATCCAAGCCAGCCTTAACGGCCTTGGAGCTCACTGCCTGGCCGGAAACCGGAGCGACATCCGCCGAGACATCAGTCAACAACACCGCGCCATAGTGCTTAGCGAGCGCCAGCGCGGCATCAATGCCGGTCAGGGTATTTGAGCCCTGCCCCGTCGTGATGACGTTGCCCTGGTCATCCACTTCGACCGACGTCGACAGCGGGGCGATCCAGGTGTCATCATCCCCGATGGCCCAGGCAAGGTCATCGGAGCTGATATAGGCAATTGCAATGACCTTGCGCTCCATCGGCGTAATGATGAGCGTATGTGGGAACTGACGCTGGACATCCACGCCCGAGACCCACGGGTTCTGCTTGAGGTCCTCGGTAATCTGGTCGGGATCGACGTTAAAAAGCGACGTTCCCTCGGGCAAATCGATCAGCTGGATAGCATCGTGCTTCGTCACATGCTCGCTGCCTTGAATCTGAATATCAGTGGCAGTAAACAATCCAGAGTTAATCACCACGATGGCAACGACGACGAGCACGGCCAAGGCGGCCAGAACGCCGCCCACGATTTTGCCTTTGCCTGCAACGACAGAAGCGGCGTCTGATGTTTTATTTACCATCGCCCCAAGTGAAGACAACGGATTGACGCTTTTTTTACCCGAAGGCTTCTTGACGGTAACCGGCACCGATGTCAGCGAGCGCGGTTTCGATGCGCCCAGCGTGCGACCTGGACGCGGAGCTTTAGTTCCCGTCGAGGGCTTAGGAGTTGCCATGGGACGGGCAGGTTTGGCGCCCATAACAGGCTTTGACGTCACCGAGGGACGCGAGGACTTTTTTGCGGCCGGACGATTACCGAGCTGCGAGCCGACGACCGGACGACTGGTCTGTCGAGCATGCCCGACAGACTTAGAATGCGCGACGGTATTGCGTTGAGGTTTGGCAGGCGCGCCGGAACGCCCTCCGGCGCGGCGGAAGGGGGGTTTCGATGCTCTAGAAGCCGAGGAATTTAACTTCCGGTCTGAGCTCGATGCCATACGCCTCCCTCACCTTTCCGTGCACATGTCTGATAACCGCGGCAACGTCATCGGCCGAGGCAGTTCCGTTATTAACGATAAAATTAGCGTGAACGGGCGAAACTTCCGCGCCGCCAATCGAAAAACCCTTTAATCCACAATCCTCGATAAGCTTGCCCACACTCGCATCGGGCGGGTTACGAAAGACCGACCCGCAGGATGCGCGACCCATGGGCTGCGTACGTTTGCGCCTCGTCAGGTACCGCTCCATGCGCTCGCGAATGTCGGCCTTGGGCGCCGGTTTAAGCTTGAGCACGCACTCGAGGATGATCTCATTGCGGGGAAGGTTACATTCGCGGTAGCCCCAAGTGATCTCGGACCCCGCATAATGCTTGATACCGGATGCCGGGTCAAACGTTACGACATCCTCAACCAGCGAGCCAATCCACTCGGTCCGTGTGCCGGCATTCATAGATATCGCACCGCCGACCGAACCAGGGATGCCAACGGCAAACTCAAGGCCCGAGAGGCTACGCGACAGGGCATCGTTGACCAGGCGCGCAAACATCACGCCCGCACCGACCGTCAGCGTACAACCGTCATCGGCAACAACCGTGCGCTGAAACTCACGTCCGAGCGAAATGACGGCACCGCGATAACCGCCATCGGCAACCAGCAGATTGGAGCCCTTGCCGATGATGACCCACGGCACCTGCTCGCGATCGAGCACCGCCACGGCGCGACGCAGGGCATGGTAGCTATGGCACGTCACAAAGAGGTCGGCCTTGCCGCCGATACGATAGCTTGTATGGCGTGCAAGACGTTCGTCCTCGACCACGTCCGTGTCGATCATGCCCGAAAGCGCCATGACGGCGTTAAACAGACCCATAGAGGTTAAGCGTCTTTCTTGGCAGTCAGATACTCGATGAACTCGGGGCCGACGGTCGTAACGTCACCGGCACCCATGGTGAGCAGCAGGTCGCCCTCGCCCACGAGCTTCTCAAGCTCCTGGTTGAGCTCAAGACGACTGGAGCAGTACACGACCTCCTTGCCGGGGTGCTTAGCGCGAACGGTATCTGCGAGCATCTTGGAGGTAACGCCCGGGATCGGCATCTCGCCGGCGGAGAATACATCGATCAGCAGCAGCTTGTCGGCGTTGGCAAAGGCATCGGCAAAGTCATCGCACAGAGCCTGCAGGCGCGAATAGCGGTGCGGCTGGAACACGACGTCGACATGTTTGTAGCCCAGCGAAGAGGCAGCAGCGAGCGTCGCCTTGATCTCGGTGGGATGATGGCCGTAATCGTCAACCACCGTGATGCCGTCGATATCGCCCACGTGGGTAAAGCGACGGCGGACGCCCTCAAAACTCGAAAGTGCCTTAGCGGCGGCGTCGATATCGAGGCCAAGGACATGGGCGACGGTCAAGACGGCCGTGGCGTTGAGCATGTTGTGACGACCGGGGTTGCTCTTGATCTCGACAGCGTGCTCGGTGCCGTCCTCAAAGCGAACGATAAAGTCGCTCTGGATGCCCTTGACATCCGGATGTACGCAGACGATGTCGTTGTTCTCGGCAAAGCCATAGGAAAGCACATGACGGCCCGTCGACTTGGCGAGCTCGACCAGATGCGGGTCCTCGCCGCAAACAATGACGGTGCCGTCCTCGCCCACCAGACCCATAAACTTGGCAAAGGTGGCCTCGATCTCCTCGATGCCCGAGTAGTGATCGAGATGGTCGGCCTCGACGTTGGTCACGATGACCACGTTGGGGTTCAGGAACAGGAACGAGCTATCGGACTCGTCGGCCTCGGCGACAAAGTAGTCACCCGAGCCGTTCTTGCCGTTGGTGTCGTAGCCCTCGACGATGCCGCCGATCAAAAAGCTGGGGTCCAGACCCATGCGATCGAGCATCGTGGCGCACATCGAAGACGTCGTGGTCTTGCCGTGCGTGCCGGCAACGGCGACGGTGGTGTAGCCGTGGCCCAGAGCCGAGAGCATCTTGGCGCGGGGCCACACGTGAATACCCAGCTCGCGTGCACGCACGAGCTCGGGGTTGGACTCGGGAATAGCGGTGGAGACCACAACCACGTCGGGCTTGACCTCGTCGATCGTCGCAGCCTCATGGCCCACGTGGACCTTCACGCCGGCACGGGTAAGCTGGCGAATATAGCGCGACGTCTTAAGGTCGGAGCCGGTAACGGTATAACCGCGCTCGTGCAGGACGAGGGCGATGCCGCTCATGCCGGCGCCACCGATACCGATAAAATGGGCGCTCTTGAACTCGGGCGCGGAGGTTGCAGTCTGGGAATCAGCCATGTGCTCGTGTACTCCTTGCGTAAACACTGCCTGTAACCCATTAACTGTACCGCACCTACCGCATCCGCGCGAGGGCGACCGGCGATATCCCGTCTAACTAACGCAATCCCTCTACCGCATCGGCCAAAAGTGCGGCGGCACGGTCCTGGGCCAAGCCACGCGCCGCCTGACGCATCGCATCACGCGCCGCAGCGTCATCGATCAGGTGCAGCAGCTCGTCGGCAAAGGCAGGGGCGTCGATATCGGCATCGGCGCATAGCACGCCGGCACCGGCATCGACCAGGTAACACGCATTCGTGGTCTGGTGGTCGGCCGTGGCGTGCGGGTACGGCACGAGTACCGAGGGCACGGCAAGCGCGGCGATCTCGGCCACGCTCGAGGCACCGGAACGCGAGAGCACCAAATCGGCCGCAGCCAGCATATCGCCCATGTTGTCGATGTAGGGCTGGACTCGATAGCGCTTCGCCTCCTCGGGCGTCAGCGCCAAAGCGCGCTCGGTCTCCTCAAAGCCGTCGGCACCCGTCGAATGCAAAACGTAGAGATTCTCGCGGGTCAGCAGCTCACTCTTGAGCGAGGCAACGCGCTCGTTGAGATGCTGAGCACCGAGCGAACCACCAAAGACTGTCTCTTATACACATCTGACGCTGCCGACGATA
>URZB01000055.1 GCA_900552295.1 uncultured Collinsella sp. | reverse complement strand
CTGGACAGGGCGGTTCCGGTAAGCGCGTGTCCCCGGGCGAGACGGCGATGTTTACCGCTCTGTACGAGCAGTCTCAAAAGGCAAAAAAGACCGGCCGTGCAAGAGGAAATGTCTTTGCGGGCGGTGCAACCTCTGCGTCGCAGCCGAGCGGGGCTCCTTCGGTACCTGCGAACAACGCAGGTGCTGCCAACGCCGCGAATGGCGCCGGCAACGTTAATGCCGGCAAGGCCGACAACAATACTCCCTCTGCCGGTGGCGCGGGGCTTACGGGTAACCTCGGCACGATTTACACCGGCGCCTCCGAGACAGGCACGTTCGCCCGCCTGGATGATAGCGGTGCCGAGTTTGCGGGCTCGGGTTCCAAGGAAGATTATTACGATTTTGGCTTGAACTACGGTAGCGATGCTTCGTCGAGTTCGACCTCTGACGGTCTGGTCCGTCATCGCCATCGCAAGGGCGAGCGCAAAAAGCGTCACACCGGCGCCATTATTGCCGCTGTAGTCGCGGTGCTTCTCGTTGCGCTTGGCGCAAGCGGCTTTATGCTGCTTAACTCGGCAAAGACCGTAAAGAGCGAAGCGAAGGAGGCTGTCGAGATCGTCGGTGGCCTTAAGGACAAGGTCACGTCGGGCGATTTTTCGACGCTGCCTGACGACGCGAAGAAGATCGATGAGCTCTGTAACAGCATGAAGGCGGAGACCTCGAGCCCGCTGTGGACGGCGGCTTCGTTTATCCCGGTGTATGGCAGCGATATCAATGCGGCCCGCACCATGATTGACGCCCTGTCCGATGTCTCGAGCAATGCGCTGGTTCCCATGGCCGATAACCTTTCGCAGGCTACGCCCGGCAAGCTGTTCCAGGACGGCATGATTAACGTGTCCGCGCTGCAGGCGGTCGCCGATTCGCTTTCCAGCAGCTCGAAGGTGTTCAAGAGCGCCAACGAGAAGGTCCAGGGCATTGGCGATACTCATATTTCCCAGGTGACCGAGCTGGTCGATAAGGCCAAGGACGGCTTTGCCACCCTCAACGGCGCGGTTGACGCGGCGGAGAAGGTCGCCCCCGTCCTTCCCCAGATGCTCGGCGCCAACGGCCAGACGCGCAACTACCTTATGTACGCCATGAACAACGTCGAGATTCGTGCCTGCGGCGGCTTTGGCGGTTCGCAGGGCCTGATTTCGGTCACCGACGGTCAGATGTCGATTGGCGAGTTTGTTCCCCGCATTGGACTCAGCGAGGATGAGGCGGTCGAGAGCGTCGACGAAGAGGATGAGGCGCTGTTCGGCAACCACAGCAACCTGTACAACTCGGGCAATACCTATTCGCCTGATTGGCCCCGCAACTCGCAGCGTGTCGCCGCGCTGTGGAAGTCCCAGTATGGACAGGACGTTGATGGCGTCATCGGTATCGACCCGGTGTTCCTGCAGTATCTGCTGGGCCTGGTCGGTAACGTGTCACTGCCCGACGGAACGGTTGTCGACGGCACCAACGCCGCAAAGGTCCTCATGCACGATGTGTACTGGAACTATCCGGTCGAGGAGTCGGACGGCATCTTTGCATCCGTCGCCAGCGCTGCCTTCGACAAGGTCCTTGGCGGTATCGGCGATGTCGATGTTACGAAGCTTGTCAGCGCCGTTGAGCGCGGTGCCGAAGAGGGCCGCCTGATCGCGTGGATGAGAAACGATGATGAGCAGAATGCCATCAAAGAGACGGGCATTGACGCTTCGCTGCCCGATCCGGATGATCCGAGTGCCGATCCCGTTGCCGGCGTTTACTTTAACAACCTGAGCTTCTCCAAGCTCGACTGGTATCTGAACGCCGACACTCAGATTGGTCAGGGCGTGAAGAACGGCGACGGCACGTGCTCCTATCGCATCACCGTTACCCTGACGAACATCATGACGCAGGAGGAGGCTGGCAAGCTGCCCGACTACGTTGCGGCGAGCGCGCCCGATGCCGCGCGTGACGACGAGCGTCTGAATGTCTCGTTGTTTGCCCCGACGGGTGGCAACATCAGTGACCTTACGGTTGAGGGTACCCAGTTTGGTCTTGGTGCCGCTACGTGGCATGGAATCCCCTTCATTTCGGGCACCGTTGACCTGCATGCTGGCGAGACGACGACGATCACGTATACGCTGACCACGTCGGCCGAGGCGGGGGACAAGCCTCTTACGCTGCGTCAGACCCCTACATGCCAGGCGGCTCGCGACAGCGCGTCGGCGTAGGGTTTTTCTGGTAGCGCAGATAATCGAGTACCATTTTGGGGCGGACAGGCAATCTGTCCGCCCCTATTTTGTAAGGAGAGCGCATGAAGTACTTTGGCACCGACGGCTTTCGCGGTGAGGCCAACGTTGGGCTGACGGTAGAGCACGCTTATAAGATTGGCCGTTTTGTGGGCTGGTATTACGGCGCCAACCGCGAGCGCAAGGCACGCGTCATCGTGGGCAAGGACACGCGTCGCTCGAGTTATATGTTCGAGGCGGCGCTGGTGAGCGGTCTGGTCGCGAGCGGTGCGGACGCCTATATGCTGCACGTGATCCCCACGCCGGGCGTGGCGCATCAGACCGTGGAGGGCTGCTTCGATTGCGGCATCATGATCAGCGCGAGCCACAACCCGTTTTGCGATAACGGCATTAAGCTCGTCAACAGCGACGGCTTTAAGATGGACGAGGACGTACTGGAGCTCATCGAGGACTACATCGATGGCAAGAGCGAGGTGCCGCTGGCCACGGGCAACCACATCGGCGCCACGGTGGACTACATGCAGGGTCGCAACCGCTACATTGCTTCGCTCATTGCAAGTGCGAACTTTTCGCTGCAGGGCGTCAAGATCGGTATCGACTGCGCCAACGGCTCGGCTTCCTCGGTGGCCAAGCCGGTGTTTGACGCGCTCGGTGCCGACGTGCGCGTGATCAATGCCGCGCCCGATGGCTTTAACATCAACGTCGACTGCGGCTCCACGCATATGGAGCGTCTGCAGCGCCATGTGGTGGAGCAGGGCCTGGACGTGGGTTTTGCCTACGACGGCGATGCCGACCGCTGCCTGGCCGTGGATGAGCGCGGTCGCGTGGTAGACGGCGACCAGATCCTGTACGTGTGCGGCGTGTATCTGAACAAGCACGGGCGACTCTCGGGCGGTACCGTGGTGCCGACGATTGCCAGCAACTTTGGCCTGGTCAAGTCGCTGGAGCTTGCCGGTCTGAGCGCCGTGACCAGCGGCGTGGGCGACCGTCACGTGTATGCCAAGATGCGCGAGGGCGGCTACAGCCTGGGCGGCGAGCAGACGGGCCATACGATCTTTGGCGATATCGAGCGCACGGGCGACGGCATTATGACCTCGCTGCGCGTGATGGAAGTGATTCGTGCCGAGCGCGAGACGCTCTCGCAGCTCACGGCTCCGTGCAAGCTGCTGCCGCAGGCGCAGGTGGCCGTGCGCGTGGCGGACAAGGACGCCGCGCTCGAGAACATGGGCGTGCAGAACGCCATCGCCGAGGCCGAGATTGCGCTGGCAGGCGAGGGCCGCGTGCTCGTGCGCAAGAGCGGAACCGAGTCGGTTATCCGCGTGCTGGCCGAGGCGCCCGACCAAGCATCTGCCGATGCCGCCATGAAGCGCATCGCAAGTGCTCTGGAGGCTTTTTAGTTACGCGGTTTTACCAAACCGCGTAACTGCTCGACGCTGTAGTCATTGGGGACGTTCTTAAACGACTAGGTGAAAAAAGGGGGCGCTGCGGATTGGTTCCGCGGCGCCCCCTTTGCGTTGGCGTGTCGGTTATGCCTTACAGCTGGTACAGCGTGGTGAACTTGTCCTGCAGGTAGCTGCAGTAGTAGCGGGCGTCAAAGTCCATGCCGCAGGCGCCCTTGATGAGCTCCGGCGCGTCCTTGGCGCGGCCCCACTGCCAAATGTGCTCGCCCAGCCAGGCACGGACGGGCGCCAGGTCGCCGCTCGCACAGGCGCCGTTAAGGTCGACACCGTCGCGGCACATGGCCGGCACAAACATGGCATCGTAGGCACTGCCCAGCGCATACGTGGGGAAGTAGCCAAACGAGCCGCCGCTCCAGTGCGTATCCTGTAGGCAGCCGTGCGTGTCGTCGGGAACGGGAATGCCCAGGTACTCATCCATGAAGCGGTTCCAAAGCGCGGGGATGTCCTTGGCCGTGGCCTCGCCGGCAAACAGCATGCGCTCGATCTGGTAGCGCACCATAACGTGCAGCGGGTAGGTGAGCTCGTCGGCCTCGGTACGGATCAGCGACGGCTGGGCGATGTTCACGGCGTGGTAGAGCGCATCTTCGTCCACGTTGCCGTAGACCTCGGGCGCGTGACGGCGCAACACCTCGAGCAGCGGCCCCATAAAGGCGCGGCTGCGGCCAACGGTGTTCTCAAAGAAGCGGCTCTGGCTCTCGTGGATGCCCATGGAGGTGCCGCCCTCCAGGCACGTGCGCGCGTAGGCGGGGTTCACGCCCAGCTCGTACATGGTGTGACCGGCCTCGTGGATGATGCTGTAGACGTTGGAGATGCAGTCGTCCTCGTAGATGTGCGTGGCGATGCGCGCGTCACCCACGGCAAAGCCCTCGCTAAACGGATGCTCGGTAAAGGCGAGCGTGGTGTCGTCCAGGTTAAGGCCGACGAGCTTCATCAGGTCGAAGCTCATGGCACGCTGGGCGGCTTCGGGCACGCGGGCATGCAAAAAGTCGGCAGCGGGCTGCTGACCGCGCTCGCCGATGGCGTGAACGAGCGGCACGACCGTGGCCTTAACCTCCTCGCAAAATGCGTCGAAGCTCTCGGTGGAAAGGCCGCGCTCGTACTGGTCGAGCCACACGTCGTATGGGTCGCGCTTGGGGTCCATGAGCTCGGCCTGATGCTTAAGTTGGGCGACGATTCTATCCACATAGGGCTCAAAGCTCGCCCAGTCGTTGGCCGTCTTGGCCTTATGCCACACGGCGTCGGCCTCGCAGGTGAGCCTGGTCCAGGCCTCGGCCTCCTCGGTAAGAATAACGCTTGCCTCGCGCTGGTCGCGGCCGAGCACGCGAATCTCGTCGAGCAGCTGCGGGTCGTCTACGTGTCCGCCTGCAACCGTCTCGCGCGCTAACGAGCGTACGAGCTCAACGGACTTCTCGCTGGTCAGCAGCTTGTGATGCTCGCCGGCAAGCGTGCCCATGGCGTCGGCACGGGCGGCAGCGCCGTTGGCAGGAGCAATCGTCGCTCCATCGAACTCGGCAATCTTGAGCAGGTACTCGCGAGTCCACAGCTTGCCCTCGAGTTTGCGGAACTTTTTGACGGCCTTGTCGACTTTAGCGGCCTTGACGCCCTTGGCGGCCTTTGCCACGGCGGCCTTGGCCTTCTTATCGAGTTTCTTTCCCATACCGTATCCTTAATCTCGCAGGCCGAGCGCCGCAGGCGGGTGCGCGGCCAGTTTGCACAGCTACCTGCCTTGTACCCAGCGCGAACAAAACGGAACGCGGCGATGCGCTCGCGAAATGTGTTATCCTATAGCCCAATGCGTTGACGGAGAGGGTTTTGCCCGCCGCGTCGCCGG
This sequence comes from uncultured Collinsella sp., assembly GCA_900552295.1. Classification (GTDB taxonomy): domain Bacteria; phylum Actinomycetota; class Coriobacteriia; order Coriobacteriales; family Coriobacteriaceae; genus Collinsella. The sequence continues at coordinate 3,113 of URZB01000055.1, read as the reverse complement.
CAAGAGAGGGAAGGTCATGGGCTGCAAGCCTTCCTGCGGTGGCAAGGGCCAAGCGTTCACTCCCGAGCAGCGACCTCAACGGGCACGCGGCCAGTGGCAGCAAAGTCCCAGTAGGGAAGCCGTGAGCCTCGCGACAAGAGGCACAGAGTGGGCGCGGCGGGCCAGACATCCGCCGTGTCAAACAAGGTGGTACCGCGGAATTCAACCGTCCTTGGGCAATGTACATGCCCGAGGGCGGTTTTTTTTGTTACCGAACCGGGCCGCGCATCCGCAACATCGGGCGGCGTCAGCCGTCCCGGAGCGCGGATGTGCGAGAGACGAAAGGGAAGACATGAGTCTGATTGATGATCTGGTCAAACTCGAGGAAGAGGCCAAGGAGCTCGTCACTAGCGCTGACGACGCCGCCAAGCTCGAGGCCGCGCGCGTTGAGCTGCTCGGCCGCAAGGGCCGTATCACCGGCCTGATGCGCATGATGGGCAAGCTCGCTCCCGAGGATCGTCCCATGATGGGCAAACGCGCCAACGAGATGCGCCAGCTGATCGAGGGCATGCTCGACGAGCGCACCACCGAGATGAAGGCCGCCGCCCTCAAGCACGCACTCGAGCACGAGGCCGTCGACATCACGCTGCCGGGCATCCGTCCGCAGATCGGTCACCAGCACCTGATCAAGCAGATCATCGAGGAGGCCGAGGACATCTTCTGCGGCATCGGCTACACCGTCGAGTCCGGCCCCATGGTCGATACCTCCTACTACAACTTCACCGCGCTCAACGCGCCCATGGATCATCCGAGCCGCTCGGCTCGCGACACGTTCTATGTGGTCGACAACAACCCCGGCAGCGTCGCGCATCCCGAGGCTCACGCTCACGGCGAGTCCGACGTGCTGCTGCGCACCCAGACCTCGGGCGTGCAGATCCACACCATGGAGTCGCAGAAGCCGCCCATCTACATGATCTGCCCGGGCACCGTCTACCGTCCCGACACGGCCGACGCCTGCCACCTGCCGCAGTTCAACCAGATCGAGGGCCTGGTCGTCGACGAGGGTATCACCTTTGGCGATCTTAAGGGCACGCTCGACTACTTTGTTAAGTGCATGTTTGGCGAGGATCGCAAGACGCGCTATCGCCCGCACTTCTTCCCCTTCACCGAGCCTTCCTGCGAGGTGGACGTGAGCTGCCACGTGTGCGGCGGCAAGGGCTGCAACTTCTGCAAGCACAGCGGCTGGATCGAGATCCTGGGCTGCGGCATGGTCGACCCCAACGTCCTGATCAACTGCGGCATCGACCCCGAGAAGTACACCGGCTTCGCCTTTGGTATTGGCGCCGAGCGCGTCGCGGCACTGCGCTACGACCTGCCCGACCTGCGCACATTGATGACTGGTGACATGCGTTTCCTCAACCAGTTCTAGAACGCTTTCTTCTTAGTTGCAGTTTCCGGCTCAAAGCCGCATTTATGAAAGGAGACCAGTTAGATGCGCGTTTCTTACGACTGGCTCAAGACCATGATCGATATTCCGGAGGATCCCAAGACTCTTTCGGACGAATATATCCGTACCGGCACCGAGGTCGAGGCGATCGACACCGTGGGCGAGTCCTTCGACCACGTGGTGACCGCCAAGGTGCTCACCAAGACCCTGCACCCCGATAGTGACCACATGTATGTGTGCTCGGTCGATGTGGGCGGCAAGAATCTCGACGCCGACGGCAACCCCGCTCCGCTGCAGATCGTCTGCGGCGCGCAGAACTTCGAGGCCGGCGACCACATCGTCACGGCCATGATCGGCGCAGTTCTGCCCGGCGACGTCAAGATCAAGAAGAGCAAGCTTCGCGGTGTCGTGTCCATGGGCATGAACTGCTCCGCGCGCGAGCTCGGTCTGGGCGGCGACCACTCCGGCATTATGATCCTGCCCGAGGATACGCCCTGCGGCATGCCGTTTGCCGAGTATGTGGGCTCGAGCGACACCGTGCTCGACTGCGAGATCACGCCCAACCGCCCCGACTGCCTGTCCATGATCGGCATGGCCCGCGAGACCGGCGCCATCTTCGACCGCGATTTCCACGTTGAGCTGCCCGCCATCAAGGTCGAGACCGGCCGCGCGACCGACGACGAGCTTTCCGTCGAGATCGCCGACGAGGGCCTGTGCGACCGCTACGTTGCCCGCATCGTGCGCAACGTCAAGGTCGGCCCGTCGCCAGACTGGATGGCCAAGCGCCTCAACGCCCTGGGCGTGCGCCCGCACAACAACATCGTCGACATCACCAACTACGTGATGATGCTCACCGGTCAGCCGCTGCACGCCTTTGACCTGGACACCTTTGCCGAGCGCGATGGCCACCGTCGTGTGGTGGTTCGTGCCGCCCAGCAGGACGAGAAGTTCACGACGCTCGACGGCGAGGAGCGCGTGCTCGACGCCGGCATGGGCCTCATCACCGACGGCGAGCGCCCCGTGGCGTTGGCCGGCGTTATGGGTGGCATGGATTCCGAGATCGAGGACGATACCGTTGACGTGATGGTCGAGAGTGCCTGCTTCAACGCCGGCCGCACCTCGCACACCAGCCGCGACCTTTCGCTGATCTCCGACGCCTCCATCCGCTTTGAGCGCCAGGTCGATGAGACCGGCTGCGTGGACGTCGCCAACGTCACCTGCGCGCTCATCGAGGAGATCGCCGGCGGCGAGGTTGCTCCCGGCTACGTGGATGTGTTCCCCGCGCCCAAGACCATCGACAGCATTAAGCTGCGCCTGGTCCGCGTGCATGCCATCTGCGGTGCCGACATCGAGCCTGATTTTATCGAGCGTTCGCTCACCCGCCTGGGCTGCACCGTCGAGCGCGACGGCGAGGACTTTATGGTCACCCCGCCGAGCTTCCGTCCCGACCTGCCGCGCGAGATTGACCTGATCGAGGAGGTCCTGCGCCTGTGGGGCATGGGTCGCGTCACGGCGACCATCCCGGCTGCCAAGAACCACATCGGCGGTCTGACGCGCGAGCAGAAGCTTACCCGCAAGGTCGGCGAGATCCTGCGCGCCTGCGGCCTCAACGAGACCACGACCTTTGGCTTTGCCGCTCCGGGCGACCTGGAGAAGATCGGCATGTCCACCGCTGTCTCTTATACAC
>URZB01000054.1 GCA_900552295.1 uncultured Collinsella sp. | reverse complement strand
CCCATACCCTTTACGATCTTCCTCGTCACTTTCTTGCCTATCCATAAAGCCACCGAAGCACCAAGCCACGAGCAGCGCCAGCAGACGGCGGTCGCTGCTGATGGAGGTGATCATGCTGCCGATCACGTCCATGGCGCCCGTACGAACGCACAGGTTATACGTGAACACCGCGGCGATGATCACCAGGACGATGGGCCACAGAGCCATCAAAAAACCTTCGAGCGAGGCGGTCGCGATCTGCGCTGCCGGCAGGTGCCACCATGCGAAGGCAAGCAAGCACGAAAGGACAAACGATCCGATAGCGGCCTTCCAAGCTGGCCATTTAAAGCACAGCAGCATCACGACCAGCCAAATAATCGGCACAAGAGCCAGTAAGAATGCGGCGACGTCCATAGGTAGAAGCTCCTTGGTACCGCGTGGGCGGCATCGAGGGTGTCACAAAACTTCAACAGGATACCGCACGTTTACCGACAAATTACAGCCGCCCGCCGAAATTATTGAACAATCCGTTCAAAAACACGAGCGAACACCGTCGCGTCTATACTAAAGCGCAGCAATAGAAAGGACTCCGCTTTGAGCATCACGCCCCTCGATAGCATTCGCCGCGCCATCGCCCGCCGCAACGGCGTCTCCAACCCCGCTGCATCGAGAGACGGCGCCGCGAAGGCCCAGGGCGGCCGCATCGAGAACGGCCTCTGCCCTGCCTCGCACACTGCCGAGGAACTCGCACGCATCCAAGAGCTGAGTCAGCGCAACGCCGGCGGGCCCGATAGCAGCCAAGCCACACGTCGCCGGCGCGAACGCGATCGCAAGCCCGGCCCCGTCCGCCGCATGGTCAACGCTTGGTGGAACCGTCTGCTCGGTGCCGTCTACGGCGGCGGGTTCTCCACGCAAGAGGCTGAATACGAAGAGCACGCCACCAGCCGCGACTATCTTTGGAACACCCTCGGCACCGCCGTGTGGGGTCTGGCGTTTCCGTTGCTCACCATCGTGTCTACGCAGCTCGTGGGCGCCGAAGAAGCCGGCAAGTTCTCCATCGCCTTTGTCACCGGCACGCTCATCATGATCGCGTGCAACTACGGCGTGCGCAATTTCCAGGTCTCGGACATCGACGAAAAGACGTCCTTTGCCTCCTACCAGCTCAACCGCTGGCTTTGCGGAGCGCTCGCCCTAGGCTGCGGCCTCATGTACAGCAGCGCCCGCGGCTATGACACGCAGATGGCGACGATCGGCCTGGGCGTCTACCTGTATAAGGTCATCGACGGCGTCGCCGACGTGTACGAAGGCCGCCTGCAGCAGGCCGACAAGCTCTACTTGGCTGGAATGAGTCAAACGCTACGCTCCGTCGGCGTCATCGCGGTCTTCAGCGTGGCGCTGTTCTTCACGCGTAGCATGCCCATCGCGGCCATTGCCATGGGCATCGCCGCGATCGCCTCGCTCGTGCTGGTCACCGCGCCGCTCGCCCTGCTCGAGACCGAAAAATCGCGCCGCGTAAGCCTGCGCGAGGTCGGCCACCTGTTTGTCCAGTGCGCCCCACTCTTTGGCGCGCTATTCCTGTTCAATCTTATCGAGAGCATGCCCAAGTTTGTGATGGAAGGAACACTGGCCTACAAATACCAGTTGTACTTTAATGCCCTGTTTTTTCCAGCTCAGGCTATTCTGTTGAGCATTGGATTTGTCTATAAACCGCAGCTCCTGCGCTTGTCGAGCATTTGGGCTAATCCTCGCAAGCGTCGTCGCTTTGACCTGATTATTGTTGCCGTTATGGCGCTGATCGTGGTCATCACCGGCGTGTGCGCCGCATTTATGACAGGTCCCGGTATTCCCCTCATGAGCTTTATGTACGGTCTCAGCTTTGAGCGCTACCGTACGCTGGCGCTGCTGATGGTCGTCGCCGGCGGCGTCACCGCGGCCATCGACTTTATCTACGCCATTATCACGGTGCTGCGCCATGCCGGTGACGTCACCAAGGTCTACCTGATTTGTTTTGCCGTGAGCGTGGTTTTGCCGGTGATTCTGATCAACCTGCTCGGCCTGATGGGCGCCGTCGTGAGTTACCTAGCCATCATGGCCCTACTGCTGGTACTGTTGATTATCGAGTACGCCCACATCCGCCAACGCATCGAACGCGACCGCAACCCATACGGCGCCTAATTAGCTGCCCCGGTCACCGAAATTTGCGATGGAATCGCCCCGGCTGGGGTCTCGTTGAAGACAATATGCATCACGTAAAACTAAGTGAGTAGATTTTTACCGAATCCCCGACCACACCGACAGAGCACAAGTCTGTGACCTGCGGTTTTATTGAGGCAAATATGTTGGGTGCTCGGCATTTCCAAAAAAGTCTACTCACTTAGCCAGCGGGCACCCAAATGATTATTTAATCCCCGTCCCAGAGAAATCAATTAGCGGGCAGAAGGGCAAAAGTAGCCAAAAAAGCCCCGTCCCAAATTAGCTACCACTTGCACCGATTATTCGCCCGGGTTGATGTTCGCGTAGAACTCCGCCCCATCATCGAGCCGCAGGATGCCCACGCGACCGAACTCGGAGCCGGTGGCGGCGGCGCAGTCGATATCGATACGATCGGGCACACCGGCAGTGTCCTCGCCGCCCAAGCGCACGATCTGCCCGCGTCCCGATTCCTCATCGAGCCCCGCCAGACCACCGACCTCGCAATAGCGCCCAAGCGATACCGTGGGCGTGTGGCCGCTCACCACGACCGGGCCCTTGCCCTCGGCAGAAAGCAGCCCGGTCGGCACATCCCAATAGCCGTGACGAATCCATAGCAGGTCATCGGACGACTGCACCGCGAGCATCTGCTGCAGCAGCTCGCGATCGGCACCCACCGCTCCGACGCCGTCGCCGCAATCGACACCATGCTCAAGCAAAAACGCACGCGCCGCCTCGGTCTGAATGCCGGCGTGCACCAGCAGGTACGGCCGCTCGGCAGTCTCGACCACCGCGTAGAGCGGCAGCGCGGCCATCCATCGCACGAGCTCCTCGTATGCCTCAAATTCCATGTCGTTGAGTTGCTCGCGCGTCGTCCAGCCACCGTTGATATCCCAGGTCTCGGCATCGAGCGGATCCTGGCCAATGATGGCATCGAGCATGATCTGCTCGTGATTACCCTTGAGCACGCGGGCGTTGGGCAGCGAGCGCACGAGCTTAATAACGCCGACCGGATCGGGCCCGCGATCGATCATGTCGCCCAGCACGTACAGTGTGTCGTCGGACGTCAACGAGATCTTAGACAGGGCCTCGTCAAGCGCACGCACGTGCCCGTGAGCATCAGATGTCACATAGATCGCCATGGTACGCCTCTCCTTGCATTGCGGCCGAAGCCCGGCGCCGCAACTAAAACTTCAAGTTGAACTTAAACGTTACCCATTGTACTCCGTTGCAATAAAGCTGGAAAGGGTTTCCGAGCAGAGGCAAAGACGGAAGCCGTCTATGACGATATCGCGCACGCCCGCAATCCAACCCCATAAACCCACCATCTTTGGGTACAAATAACCGCAGACAACTGACCGTGCCACGCCAACCACCCAGGAGCGGACACTACCCATGAACCAGATCCTTCTTTTTATCGGCCTCGTCATCATTTTGTGCCTGACCATCAAACCCGTCGGCAAAAAGCTCCCCTTCCCCACCCTGCTCATCTTTATCACGCTGGGCATGCTGTTGGGCGTCAACGGCCCGACGCATATCGACTTTAGCGACTACGCACTCACCGAAACCGTCTGCAGCACGGCGCTGCTGTTCATCATGTTCTACGGCGGCTTTAACACCAACATCGACCGTGCCAAACCTGTCGCCATACCTGCAATGCTACTGAGCACGCTCGGCGTCGTCATCACTGCCGGCATCACCGGCGTATTCGCCCACTTTGTGCTGGGCTTCAACTGGATCGGCGGCCTGCTGCTGGGATCGGTCGTGGCGTCTACCGATGCGGCGAGCGTCTTTAGCGTTCTGCGCGAGCACAGCCTTTCGCTGAGGAGCGGCACCGATTCGCTGCTCGAGGTCGAATCGGGCTCCAACGACCCCGTCGCCTACATGCTCACCGCCGTGCTCGCCACACTCGCGGCCGGCGGCGACATCAACATTCCCGCACTGCTGGCCAAGCAGATTATCCTGGGCGCGGGCCTGGGTCTTGCCATCGGCTGGGCGGCGGGCCGCCTGATTGAACGCGCACATGCAACGGCCGAGGGCGCGCAGACCATCTTTTTGTTCGCCGTGGCGATCGTCGCCTACGCACTACCAAGCTATCTGGGCGGCAACGGCTTTTTGGCTGTATACCTGGCAGGCATTGTGCTGGGTGCCAGCGACATCACCGGCAAAGTCGAGATGGCGCACTTCTTTGACACCCTCACCGAGATGGCCGAGATGACGATCTTCTTCTTGCTCGGCCTGCTCGTAACGCCCGCACGCCTGCCGCAGATGCTGCTGCCGGGCCTGGCGCTCATGGCGTTTATGCTCTTCGTGAGCCGCCCCATCGCCGTCGGTCTGCTGTTGGCGCCCTTTAAGACGAACCCTCGCCAAATCGCGCTCGTAAGCTGGGCGGGCCTGCGTGGCGCGGCTTCGGTCGTCTTTAGCCTCTTTGCCGTGGTGGCCGGTGTTCCCGGTGGGCACGACCTGTTTGACCTGGTCTTTGTGATTGCCGTGTCGAGCATTGTGGTGCAGGGCTCGCTGCTGCCAGCAGTGGCGAAGAAGCTCGATATGATCGATGCAGAAGGCGACGTGCGCCGCACGTTTAACGATTACCGCGACGAAGACGGCATGTCGTTCGTCAAACTCAAGGTGGGAGCTGGACATCCGTTTGCCGGGCGCTCGCTTGCCGATATTGGCAGTGCAACGGACATGCTCGTGGTCCTGGTGCTGCGCGATGGCGCGCACCCGGTGCTGCCCAATGGCGATACCGTGATTGAGGAGGGCGACCTGTTGGTGATGGCTGCCCCGACGTTTGAAGAGCGTGCCGAGGTTACGCTGCGTGAGGTCACCGTGACACCCCACGGTCGCCTGGCAGGACTGCGCCTGCGCGATGTGCCGCAGGGCAAGCACCCGTTTATTGTGGTGATGCTCAAACGCGACGGCCAAACGATCATCCCCGACGGCAACACCCTCATATACGCCGGCGACGAAGCCGTCATTGCCACGCTGGCGTCGTAGTGACTAGGAGGTAGCTACTTTAGGACGAAGAGATCAAGCGCCTAGGAACCTCATGTCTTCGCTCGCAGATTTGGATTTGCCTGAGGAGTAAAGCACCCCTCCCCCATGTAACCATCCTGTAAATCATAGCGACGCACTCGAGTTTTACCGTGATGCGGTCGCGCCTGGCGCTCCACTGTGCTAAAGTAACCCGAACGTCCAAACGACTACAAGGGGGAACTAGAAGATGGCACGTGTGCACAACTTCTCAGCTGGCCCGGCAGCGCTGCCCACAAGCGTGCTCGCCGAGATCGCCGACGAGATGATGGACTACCGCGGTTGCGGCATGTCCGTGCTCGAGATGAGCCATCGATCTAGCATGTACCAGCAGATCATCGACGACGCCGAGGCAACCCTGCGTCGCCTGCTGAGCATCCCCGACAACTACCGTGTCCTGTTTTTGCAGGGCGGCGCCACGCTGCAGTTTGCGGGCATCCCCATGAACCTCATGCGCCGCGGCCGCGCCGGCTACATCGTGACCGGCAACTTTGCCAACAAGGCATACAAGGAGGCCGCCAAGTACGGCGAGGCCGTGCTGCTCGCGAGCTCCGAGGACACCAACTTCGACCGCATCCCCGACATGGCCGACATCAACGCGCGCATTGCCGCCGAGGCCGCGAGCGACGGGCTCGACTACGTTTACATCTGCCAGAACAACACCATCTTTGGCACCATGTACCACGAGCTGCCCGCTTGCGGCGACGTACCGCTGGTCGCCGATGTCTCGAGCTGCTTTCTGTCGCAGCCGCTCGATGTTGAGCGCTACGGGCTCATCTACGCCGGCGCGCAGAAAAACGCCGGCGCCGCGGGCGTGACCGTGGTTATCGTGCGCGACGACCTCATCGCCGACGGCCCCGCCTTTGCGCGGGCGCCGCAGTACATGGACCTTAAGACCCAGGCCGCCAAGGGCTCCATGCTCAACACGCCCAACACCTTTGGCATCTACGTGTGCGGCAAGGTGTTCCGGTGGGTCGAGGAGACCGGCGGACTTGCCGCCATGGCCGAGCGCAACTGGGCCAAGGCCAACCTGCTCTATGACCTGCTCGAGCACAGTGTGCTGTTCCATGGCACCACGCAGGCCGACAGCCGCTCCATCGCCAACGTCACCTTCCGCACCGGCGACGCCGAACTCGACGCGGCCTTTGTCGCAGGCGCGGCCGAGCACCAGATTCAAAACGTCAAGGGCCATCGTCTGGTAGGCGGCATGCGCGCCAGCGTCTACAACGCCGTAACCATGGAAGACGTGCAGGCACTGGCCTCGTACATGAAGGACTTCGAAACGCAGCGTAGTTTGAGCCCGCGATCTAACTAGCCCGCAACGCGCGGGCCGACCAGCCACTTCAAACCACCTGTTTAAACCAAACCTGCTTAGGAGTTTTTCATGCGCAAGATTAAGACCATCGACGACATCACCAAGGACGGCAAAGTCGAGTTTGGCGAGGGCTACGAATTTGTGAGCACCGCCGAGGAGGCCGACGCCATCCTGATGCGCTCGACTGACCTGCACGGCTACGAGCTGCCCGAGGGCATCCGCGCCATCGCCCGCTGCGGCGCCGGCGTCAACAACATCCCCGTCGAGGAGTACGCCAAGAAGGGCGTCGTCGTCTTTAACTCCCCCGGTGCCAACAGCAACGCCGTTAAGGAGCTCGTCCTAGGCATGCTGGTGCTCTCGAGCCGCGGCGTGGTGCAATCGATGAACTGGGTGCGCGACAACGCCGACGACCCCGAGATCCAGGTCGACGCCGAGAAGGCCAAGAAGGCCTTTGTGGGCCGCGAGCTCAAGGGCAAGCGCATCGGCGTCATCGGTCTGGGCAACGTAGGCTCCAAGGTCGCCAACGCCTGCGTCGATCTGGGCATGGACGTCTACGGCTACGATCCGTTCATTTCCGTTGAGCACGCGTGGGTGCTGAGCCGCGAGGTGCAGCGCGTGGGCACGCTCGAAGATCTCTGCCGCGGCTGTGATTACCTCACGGTGCACGTGCCCAGCAAGGCCGACACCATCGGCATGATCAGCACCGAGCAGATCAACCTGCTGGCCCCGGACGCCGTGCTCATCAACTACGCACGCGAGACCATCATTGACGAGGACGCCGTTGACGCCGCCCTGCGCGAGGGCAAGCTGAGCTGGTTTAGCTGCGATTTTGCCACGCCCAAGACCGTCAAGATGCCCAACACGTTTATCACCACGCACTCGGGCGCCGGCACTGGCGAGGCCGAGGCCAACTGCGCCGACATGGCCATCAGCGAGCTTAAGGATTACCTGGAGAACGGCAACATCGCGCACAGCGTCAACTACCCCGCCTGCAGCATGGGCAAGGCGCGCGCCGCAAGCCGCATCGCCTGCCTGCACGCCAACGTGCCCAACATGATCGGTCAGATCACGGCAATCCTGGCCAAGGACAATGCCAACGTGCAGCGTATGACCAACGAGTCTGCCGGCGAGAACGCCTACACCATGTTCGACACCGACGAGCACCTGGACAGCAGCACCATCGAGGCGCTCAAGCAGATTCCGTCGATGTATCGCGTGCGCGTGATCAAATAGCGCCGGCTGATCTGACGGGCAGTTCCCCATGTGGCCTGCCCGTTACTGACATTGAATGCCCGCGGGGGCGCCTTTCGCACGAGAGGCGCCCCCGTTTTTGTGAGCGCTCCATTAAATGCACCGAGCCGCTTCTTGACATACAATTTGTATGTTGACCTAACTATCTGTGAGGTGCCTATGGTTGATACAGATTTTGCTTGGCGGCTTACGCAAGGGCTCGTGCGGATCGACAGTTCCGACCCAGGTGCGTATGAGGGCGAGATTGAACGCTATATCAAAGTGTTGGTTGAGGCTCAATTGGAGCGGTTGAGTCATCCGGTGCTCCATGCCGTGCAGGTTGAGGAACTCGAGGTGCTGACCGGACGCCGCAATCTCATGGTCACCGTGCCCGGTTTGAGCGACGAGCCACGGCTCGTCTACATCTGCCACATGGATACAGTCACCTTGGGCGACGGCTGGGACGCGGACATTACGCCGCTCGGGGCGGTCGTGCGCGACGGCAAGCTCTACGGCCGCGGCGCCTGCGATATGAAGGGTGGCCTGGCCTGTGCCATTGCCGCACTGGTCCATACGCTCGAGCGCGTGGCGGCGGATGGCGCGCTGCCCCGCCGCGGCTTTTCGCTCATCTGCTCGGTCGACGAGGAAGACTTTATGCGAGGCTCCGAGGCAGCCATCGATGCCGGCTGGGTCGGTTCGCGCGAATGGGTGCTGGACACCGAGCCCACCGACGGACAGATCCAGGTGGCGCACAAGGGTCGCACGTGGTTCGAGATCGAGATGACCGGCGTCACGGCGCATGCGAGCCAGCCTTGGAAGGGCGCGGATGCCGTCGCCGCCATGGCCGAGGTCGTGTGTTCGCTCCGTCGCGCGTTTGTGGCGCTGCCCGCGCACGATGAGCTGGGGCCTTCGACCATCACGTTTGGCCAAATCGAGGGCGGATATCGCCCCTACGTCGTACCCGACCGCGCCAAAGCCTGGGTCGACATGCGAC
>URZB01000053.1 GCA_900552295.1 uncultured Collinsella sp. | reverse complement strand
GAGATGTAGCTCCGTCTCGTGGGCTCGGAGATGTGTATAAGAGACAGCCATAAGAGTGCGAAGGGCATCCGCGCGATCGGCGCAGATGCCCTGTGAAATCAGTTCGTCATCAAGACGCACGCGTTTCATGAATGCCATCAACCATTCGTATCCAGAGATGCGGCCTAGCTATCCTGGGATTCGTTTGCCGCATCCTCATCGTATTCCTGTTCGAGCTTATCGGCCTCACGCGGCGTCAACTCAAACTTGTCGACCATATCGACCGCGCGGGAGCCCAGCTCAATCGCCTCGTCAAACAGATCGAGCGAACGCTCCAAGGACGTATCCTTGGAGCGAACGGTAGCGATGATCTGGTCCAGACGATCCGAGATCTCATCGAAGTTGCGGACGGAACCCTCTGGCATGGCTACTCCTCGACGGAGTCGGCCTCGACGGCCTCAGCAGCGTCCGCATCCTCGGCAAGTACACCGGCGGCAGCCTGAGCGGCAGCGACCTTGGCGGCCGCCTCGGCAGCCTGCGCCTCCTCGCGAGCGCGATCTTCGGCCAGCAGCTCCTGGTACAGATCCTCACCCGGCAGCTCCTCGCTACGAGCGATCTTGCCCAGCACGCCGTTGACAAACGACGCGGACTGATCGGTGCCATAGGCCTTGGCAAGCTCGACGGCCTCGTTGATCACGATGGCGTCCGAGACCTCCTCGTCGGTGAGGAAGCGCATCTCGTAGACGGCGATACGCAGCAGGTTGCGGTCGGCGCCGGGCATGCGCATAAGATCCCAGTTCTTGGCGACGGCGCGCAGGGCACAGTCGATGCGATCGATATGCTCGTAGGCACCACGGCAAAGCTCGAGCGCATAGGGGTCGAGGGGGCCCTTCGAGATCAGGAAATCGCCCTCGAGGACGCGCTCGAGCGGGCTGTCCGTGGCCTCGGCCTGAAACAGCAGCTGCAGCGCCTGACTGCGGGCAAGCGTGCGCCCGCGATAAACCTTAAGGCTCAAAGGTTACTCCTTGGGGAAAACGAGGCCGTCAATGCAAACGTCGACGCGCTCGACCTCGACGCCCACCTGAGCATCGATGGCGGCGACCACGGCGGCGCGAACGGCCTCGGCGAGTTTCTTGAACGGATAGCCAAAGAACACCACGACACGCACGGTGAGTGCGAGCTTGTCGCCAACGACCTCGGCCTCGACCGCCGGCTCGGAAGCCGGGGCCTTGGACGAGAGCATCATGGAGACAAGATTAGTGGCAAGGTCCTTGACGCCAACGGAGGCGATGCCCTCGACATCGGACACGGCGCGCGAGACGATGGCGGTCAGAACATCGGGCGAAATGCCGATGCCGTCAATCTTGATTTCCTGGGGCATGAGTCCTCCTAGAGAAGTTGGTTGCTAGACGCGGGAGACGAACTTGCCGTCGCGGGTGTCAACCTTGATGACCTCGCCCTCGTTGAGGTACATGGGGACCTGGATGACAGCGCCGGTGTCGATCGTGGCCGGCTTGGTGGAACCCTGGACGGTGTCGCCCTTAAAGCCCGGGTCGGTTTGGACAATGGTGGTCTCGATGAACATCGGCGGGGTCACGCCCATGAGCTCATCGTCGGCGAAGAGCAGCTGGCAGATGTCGTTCTCGCGCAGCCACTTGGAGTTCTCGCCCACCATGTCCTCGGGAACGGGAACCTGCTCATAGGACTCGTTGTCCATGAAGATGTAGTCGGTGCCATCGTTGTAGAGGTACTGGAACTCACGGGTGGTGAGCATGACGCTCTCGAACTTGGTGCCGGCGTTGCAGGTGTTCTCGACGACGCGGCCGCTCTTGATGTCGCGGGTCTTGTAGCGCACAAACGCGCCGCCCTTGCCCGGCTTGACATGCTGGAACTCGACGATGGTGTAGACCTTGTCCTTGATGCGGAGACCGAGGCCGTTCTTGAAGTCGGCGGTAGAAATGGTAGGCATAGCGACCTTTCTTGTTATGGGCAGAACGCACAAGCGTCCAAATTACATACGATAGAAATTATACACTTGCAGGCGGCGCCTGCGGCGAGCGCATAAAAAGAGAACGCGGGGCGTCCGAATCGATCCGAACGCCCCGCCCCAAACTATCTACCGAAGTAGACTAGCAGTCGATAATGTGCAGGTCGTGCGGGGTCTTGGTGAAGGGCTCGTAGCCGTTCTCGGTGACCACGCCGTAGTCCTCCAGGCGCACGCCGCCCACGCCGGGCAGGTAGACGCCGGGCTCCATGGTGACACCCGAGCCGATCTCGATGGTGTTCTTACTGCGGTTGAAGTTGGGCAGCTCGTGGATGTCGATACCAACGCCGTGGCCCAGACCATGGTTGTAGTAATCGCCATAGCCGGCATCGCCGATGATCTTCTTAGAGAGCTTGAAGATGTCGTTGCCCTCGACGCCCGGATGGATGGCGGCGACGCACTCCTCGTGTGTACGGCGCACGAGCGCGTACAGGTCGAGCTGCTCCTGCGTGGGCTCGCCCATCACGACGGTGCGTGTCATGTCGGAGCGGTAATCGCAGTAGCCCGCGCCGTAATCCATAAGAACGAAATCGCCCTTCTCGATCACGCGGTCGCTCGGCACGGCATGCGGGTTGGCGGTGTTGGGACCGCTCGCCACGATGGAGCCGAAGGCCAGGCTGTCGGCGCCGTTGGCGAACATAAAGTTCTCGAGCTCGTTGCGAACCTGCTTCTCGGTCATACCAGGCTTAATAAAGCCGAGCATATGCTGGAAGGCGGCATCGGTGATCGACTGCGCATGGCGCATGAGCTCGATCTCCTCGGCATCCTTGATGGCGCGCATCTTGCGGATGTCGTCGTGCATCAGCGTTAGCATGCAGGCGACGGAACGGTCCTCCAGGCCGCGCTGAATACCCTGGTAGAAGTTAATCTGCATATCGTCTTCGACAGCGCAGACACGGCACTTGTTGGCTGCGATCTTGCCGGCGACCCAGCCGGGAATGGTACCCTCGTCCATGTCGTAGACCCAAGGGCTGCCGGCGGGCGTGTTCTCCTCAAAGCTGTTGAGGTAGCGCGAGTCGGTGTGGAACAGGCACTGGTCGACCGTAATAAACGCAGCGTGCGGGAACTCGAAGGTGTAGTCGAAGACGCCCTTCACGCCCGTAAGCCAACGAAGGTTGGCCTCGTCGCGCACCACGATGGCGTCGTAGCCACGCTCGGCCATCAGGGCACGGACACGCTCGATACGACCGGCAGGACCGGCAGCAAACTCAGACATGCAGATTCCTTTCTTGTTGTCTCTATATAGACGGGACGGGTCTCAACCGAACGACGGAATCGCATGCGATCCGCAACCGATTGAAAACCCGCCCCTCAACATGATACGAAAGACAATGGATGTCAATAAATCTTAGAGAAGTTCTTTGCGTGAAGCCAAGTAGGCGTGAGTATGGCGCTCAAGAACCTCGTCCTCAACGCTCGTTAGACGAATGGCGCCAAGTGCCGCGGGCAGCGGCAACATGCTGCGGTTCGAGCGAGCGAACTGCTGCTTGCGGAACTCCTCGATATATGCGGCAGGCTCCAGATCGAAGGCAAGTTCCTCGATACCAAAGTCCTCCAGGCAGTCATCGACCTCAAAGACGTAATCGATATCGAAGTCGCAGGCATCATGTGCTAGGCGCGCCTCAAAGCGCATGCCCTCGGATAACAGCTGATAGGCAGGAACCTGCGAAGCAGCATCGCCCAAGCAAGCGCGCAGAGTACGCTCCCCCGTCTTGCCAAAATCGAGCGCATGGCGGGCGCTCGGGTTCGTGGCCATCAGTACGTCCTTGCGGGCAGTCTGAGACCATTGAACTGCATTGACGAGCGCGACCTCCTCACCCGCGAGAATCTCGGGAACGGTCTCAGTAAACTGATTCCAACGGGACTTGCTGCTCGAAAGCATGGTACCAACAAGTACCACATAGCCGAGCTTGAGGTACTCGGGGTCCGCCTCGCGAACAAGGTCGAGGTCACACACGACCAAGCCCGGCTCAGGACGGAACGCGATAGCGGGAAGCGCATTCGACGACGAGGCGACGAGCGGCTTCATGGTCGTCGCGACCGTGAGCATGGCGTCGAACGTCGTCGGCAGCAACGCGCACTCGGTGCGGCCGCACCACTGATTGGCACACCAGCTAACAACCGAGCAGGTTGCGGCATCGCCAACGGCGACAACCAGATCGTCACAGGTAATGCCATTGGCAGTCAGGGCGCCAAAGATAGCATCGGCATCAGCAAGCGTGGCACCAGCAGGCGAAACCTCGAGGGGAAGCTGTGACATGACAAAACCGGCGTCGACCAGCGCATGCTCGACGACCTCACCAAAACGCTCGGATGTGGCGTCGTTCCAAACGACCATCGCGCGCTTAGGCTTGCCCACAGTCGAGGCAAACATGCGCGACAACTCATCGAACGCGCCCAATCCGACACGGACATCGACGCTGCGGTTTTGGAAATTGATCAGTTGACGACGAATCATAGCAGCCCACGCTCCAAAAGCATCTCGGCACAAAGGTAGGAAACGTCCTCGAAGGACTTGTTGCGAATATCAAGGGTAAGGTCGGCGGCCTGGCGATACAGCGGACGGCGATGCTCAAACAGGCGCGCAGCATGCTCGGGCGAACGGAAATCGGGGCGCGTGTCGGACCGACGAATCTGTCGAATCGAATCCTCGAAGTCGCCCTCGAGGTACACGCACGTACCCATTTCGTGCATCAGTTCAATATTCACCGGCGTTTCGACGATACCGCCCCCGCACGAAACCAACAGGCTGCGCTCGCTTTGGAGCGAACGGAGCGCCGAGGTCTCGAGCTCGCGAAAACGATCCTCGCCCTCGGTCTCAAAAATCTCGGTTACCGACTTGCCGCAACGGCGCACGACCAGACGGTCGGTATCGATAAAACGCCGCTTGAACATGGTGCCCACGTTGCGCGCAAGCGTCGACTTGCCCGCGCCCAAAAAGCCGATAAAGAAGATATGGTCGCAGCCGTGTTTGATGTGCTGGGACATGACGAGACCTATTCCTCGCAGGGAAGGTCGCGCAGGGCCCGGCGCTCAAAGATACGGAAGATCTGCGTATACCACAGGTCCTGCGTCGCCTGCGGCTTTACCAGGATGGTATCGACGCCGGCGAAGTTGCCGCTCCACACGTCCGTGTAGAGCTGATCACCGATCAGCACCGCCTCGCCGGCTGTGGCGCCGAGGCGCTTAAGGCCCGCCTTGAGGGCAAACGGCGCCGGCTTCATGGCGTGGCTGATGGCCTCGAGTCCCAGCTCGCGCGCAGAGCTCATGACCTGGTCGCGATGCCAGTTGTTGGACACCATGCACAGCTTAAAGCCTTTGGCGCGGGCGGCGTCGAGCCAAGCGGAAACCGCGGCGGGAACCTGCTCGGTGTCTCGCGGCACCAAGGTGTTATCGCGATCGAGCAGAATGGCGCGCTTGCCGTCGGCCCACAGGGTATTAAGGTCGATGCGATCGACCGAGGCAACGTAACGTTTGGGGCTAAAAATCCTCATACTAATTCCAAGACTGTTGATGCTCTTCGTAGGTTTGCGAGAAGTACTCCTCGTCCTGCGTAATGTAGAAATACAGGTCATCAGAGTCGGTCGGCTCAAGGGTGGCCTTGAGCGCCTCGAGCGACGGAGAGCAGATGGGCGTGGGCGGCAGGCCCTCATGCTTATAGGTGTTATACGGACTATCGCTCTGCAGGTCGTCGGCGGTAACCTCGCCACCGGTGACATACATCATAGTCGCATCGCTATTGAGATAGCGCAGGCCATCGAGCTTGCCGGCAAGGCGGTTGTAGAAAACCGAGGCCACATGCGCACGTTGATCGGCGTTGAGGCCCTCGCGCTCAACGATAGAGGCCAAGTTGACGATGTCGTAGTCGGACATCTCCACACCGTAGCGTTCCTTGATCTTGGCTTCGCAGCTCGCAAAGTCAAGCGACTTGTACTCGGTCTTAAACTGATCGAGCATAGCGCGAATCACGCCATCGGCCGTCGGCGAATCACCCAACGAATAGGTCTTGGGGAACAAGAAACCCTCGAGCGAGTCGTTAGCGGCGCCCTTAAGGAAGCTATAGTCGTCCACGTAGTTGGAGGCCTTGGCCTGGTTGAGGAAGTCTTCCTTAGAGATGCTGTCGTAGGCCTGGGCCACACGGTCGGCGACTTGATCGACCGTTAAGCCCTCAGGGATAGTCAGCGCATTGGAGCCCGCGTTGGGGCCTTCCATGAGCTGCTGAACAACCTTGGTCGCATCCATGAGTGTGGTGAACGAATAATCACCAGGCTTGAGCGACATATCGGCGTTGAGCTTTTTCACCGCCGCATAGTAATCCTTGGGATTTTCGACGATATGGTTCTCGGAGAGAATCGAGGCGATCGTATCGCCCGAAGCACCATCGGGAATGGTCACCGTAACCTGCTGACCAGCCGTAACCTTCGTATCCTCACCGGCAAAGAAGCCCTTGACGGCTGGCACGACAAAGAAAACGATCGCGACAAGCGCAAGCACGGCGACGACGCCACCGATAATCATAGGCACCGGGGAGCTTTTCTTTTGAGCACCGCGACGAGCATGCGTGTTGTAGCTCGAGCGGGTCGCCGGAGCAACGCCATGCGAACCACGAGCGTGATGCGAATGCGATTGGGGGGCCTGCGTTCGCTGGGTAGGTGCCTGCTGCTTAAAGCGGGTGCCGCCTGCAGGCTGGGCCGTACGAGCAGTGGGCTGCTGAGCCGCGTGAGAAGCCGAATGCTGAACCGAACGAGCAGAAGGCTGCTGACCCGTCCGTTGAACAGGTTGGGCCGAACGAGAGAAGGACTGCGCCGGGCGCGCGGCAGGCTGAGCTGCGTGCTGCGTCGGCTGTGCCGGACGCTGGCCAGGCTGGGCAGGGCGCGACGCCGGCTGCTGTGTACGATTCGGCTGGCGCGGATCGGAAGCACTAGGCATGCGAAACCTCCTCGTTTTTACGATCGAGCCACGTCTGCAAAAACAGGCTGGCGGCAATCATGTCGATCTTGCCCCTCATCTGCTTTTCGTTGAGTCCCTGCTCGCGCAGGATACGCTTGGCCTCTTGCGAGGACAGACGCTCGTCCTCAAACTCCAACGGAAGATCGAGCTCGTCGGCAATCTTTTGCGCCACAGCGGCAACGCGCTCGGCCTGAGGGCCGGGCTCACCGGCCATGGTCAGGGGACGTCCGCTTACCAGGATGTCGGGCTCATAGTCCTCAACCAGGTAGCGGAACGTCTTGGCCACACCGGTGACCTCGGCAGCCGGAAGCACCTTGACAGGCATCGCCATCTTGCCATCACGGCTCGAGACGGCGATGCCAATCCTGGTCTCCCCTATGTCCAGCGCGAGCGCAACCACAGCGACTTCTTAGATTCTTAGGCGCCGAGCGCGGTCTTAGCGGCCGCGAGGGCATCGGCGATGCCGGCAGCATTCTTGCCACCGGCCTGGGCCATGTTGGGACGACCGCCACCGCGACCGTCGACCAGACCCGCGATCTGCTTGATCACGTTACCGGCGTGGAAACCGGCCTTGACGGCGTCATCGGAGCCGGCAGCGAGCAGGGCCGGAGTGCCCTTCTCAGTCACACTGGCGACGACACAAGCGACAGGGCCGGCGACCTTCTGATGCACGGTATCCCATACGTTGCGCAGGTCGGCAGCCTCAAGGCCCTGGAGCTCAGCGACAACGAGCTTATAGCCGTCAAGCTCGACGGCGTCCTCGATGGCGCTGGAGATGGCGTCGGAGGAGCCACCGGTCAGAGCCTTCTTGAGCTTATTGGACGTCTCGCGCAGCTCGGCCTGCAGGTTCTCCACGCGGGCGGGAACCTCGTCTACGCGGCACTTGAGCGCAGCGGCGGCGGCGTCAACGAGTGCCAGGCGGTCGGCCATATAGTCGAGGGCACCCTTAGAGGTCACGGCCTCGATACGGCGGACATTGGAGCCCGTGGAGGACTCGGAAATGATCTTGAACAGGCCGATCTCGGCGGTGTTGGCAGCGTGTGTGCCACCGCAGAGTTCGCGGGAGAACGGCTGGTCCTCAGCGCCCACGGAGACGACGCGGACGACGTCGCCATACTTCTCGCCAAACAGGGCAACAGCGCCGGCAGCCTTAGCCTCGTCGATGCCCATGACACGGGTCACGACCGGCTTGGAAGCGAAGATCTGCTGGTTGACCAGGTCCTCAACAGCCTTGAGCTGCTCGGAGGACAGGGCCTCGAAGTGCGTAAAGTCAAAGCGCAGGTGCTCGGGCGTCACCAGCGAGCCGGCCTGGGAGACATGCTCGCCCAGGACCTGCTTAAGGGCAGCGTCGAGCAGGTGGGTGGCGGTGTGGTTGCGGCGCAGGAAACCACGGCGCTCGGCGTCGAGCGCGGCGGTCACGGTAGCACCGACGGTCAGCGTGCCCTCGGCAACGTGTGCGACATGGGCATACAGGCCGTTGTGGTTCTTGGTATCGGCAACGGTCAGAACAACGCCCTCGGCGGAAAGCTCGCCGGCGTCACCCTGCTGGCCGCCCATCTCGGCGTAGAACGGGGTGCGGTCGAGCACGACCTCGACGTCCTCGCCGGCGGCAGCGGACTCGACGGACTCGCCGTTGCGAACGATGGCGACAACCTTGGCACCCTCGATCGCATCGTTGTCATAGCCGTCGAACTCGGTCGCGGCGACCTTGTCGGAAAGCTCGACCCACACGTCGTTGAAGCTGCCCCAGGCATCGCCCTTGGCGTTGGCACGAGCGCGGGCCTTCTGGTCCTCCATGCAGGCGGTGAAGCCGTCCATGTCGACGTCGTGGCCAGCAGCGCCGGCGATCTCGACAGTCAGGTCAATGGGGAAACCAAAGGTGTCGTGCAGCTTAAAGGCAACGTCGCCCGGAAGGACGGAGCCGTCGGCAAGCGCTGCCAGGGCCTCATCCAGGTAGACGCGACCGTTGTCGAGCGT
>URZB01000052.1 GCA_900552295.1 uncultured Collinsella sp. | reverse complement strand
CGAGATGTAGCTCCGTCTCGTGGGCTCGGAGATGTGTATAAGAGACAGGACCAGGATCATGCGGGCATACATGATGGTCTGAGTACCCATGGTGTAGGCCTGACGGGGAACATCGTCGATGCTGTCGAACAGGCGGCTGTTGGCCTGAATGGTGCTCTCGGTGAGGTCGACGCAGTGCGTGCCCTTGGAGAAGTGGTCATCGGGCTCGTTGAAGCCGATGTGGCCGTTGTTGCCGATGCCGAGCAGCTGCAGATCCGGGTAACCGGCGTCGGCGACAATCTTGTCGTACTCAGAGCAGGCAGCAGCGGCGTCGGGGTTGGAGCCATCGGGCACATGCGTGTTGTTCAGGTCGATGTTGATGTGATCGAAGAAGTTCTCGCGCATGAAGTAGTGATAGCTCTGGGGATCGTCGTGCGAAAGGCCGCGATACTCGTCCAGGTTGTAGGTGCTGACCTCGGCAAAGTCGACGTCGCCCTTCTCGTACCAAGCAGCGAGCTGCTTGTAGGCACCGATCGGGGTGGAGCCGGTGGCAAGGCCCAGCACACAGTCGGGCTTGAGGATAACCTGGGCCGAGATGATATTGGCGGCCTTGCGGCTCATATCCTCGTAGTCTTTAGCTTTAATGATCTTCATTACGCGTCCTTTCTCGTACAAGAGAGGCAAGGCCCCCTTACAAGCACTTGCCCGCGGCCCGCGTCGGCCGCAACCAACGTGTGCGGCCACCAGGGCGAGGTCGCGTAATGTATGTGTCTCGTGTCTAGCCGCGTCGAGGCCCCTGCCCGTCCACGGTGACCCAAAGCTGTTTAGCCTCGGACAAATCCCATCTTGCCACGGAGGGCGTCCTCTTTCAAGGGCGCCCTCCGTAAACGTGCTTGAATTGTAGGCTAATGGCCACGTGCACTTGCTAGCGCTCGCGAGCAACGATGAGTTGGTCCATCTCTTCGACATGCACACCAACGGAGCCCTTGATACTCGAGAACTCAACGGAGTTGCACACCAAGATGGGAACCGTCACATCGTAGCCCTCGGCAGCAATTGCCTCGCGATCGAACTCAATGAGTGCATCGCCCTTATGGACGATGTCACCCACTTGCGCATGTACGGTAAAGTGCTTGCCCTCGAGCTGAACAGTGTCCAAACCAACGTGGATGAGCACGTCCAAGCCATCGACCGTGTTAAGCGCAACGGCGTGTCCCGTGGGAAAAATGGCCTCGACCTTGGCGTCAGCCGGTGCAATCACACGCGTTCCGGTGGGCTGAATCGCCACGCCCTGGCCCAAAAGGCCAGTGGCAAACGTCTGATCGTTTACCTCGGAAAGCGGAATGACGTCGCCCGAGATGGGAGCATCCAGCGTAAGGACTCGACCACGCATACCAAAAGACCTTAGGACTTTAGTGAACATGCTCCCCCTCGGACATACCAATCAATCAAAATAACCTTAACAGTTTACCACTTGGCAACGGTTTTTGACCATTAGGGAAGTTCGCGCTTGACAACCTCGACGATGTCGTCAACAACGCGCTGGGTCAGCTCGTGCGTCTCGGCCTCGGCCATCACGCGGACCAGCGGCTCGGTACCACTCGGGCGCACCAGAATGCGGCCGCGGCCGTCAAGCTCCTTCTCGGCAGCAGCGACGGCATCCCAGATGGGCTGGCAATCGTCCAGACCGGCCTTGTTGTCCGAATGCACGTTGACGAGTACCTGCGGGTACTTCTTCATGATACCGGCAAGATCGGTGAGGGTGCGACCGGTGCGCTTGAGCACGGCCAGCAGCTGCAGAGCCGTCACCAGGCCGTCGCCGGTGGTGTTGTGCTCCAGGAAGATGATGTGGCCGGACTGTTCGCCGCCGATGACGGCGCCGTCCGCGAGCATGCGCTCAAGAACATAACGGTCGCCCACGGCGGTCTGAACCATCTCGAAGCCTTGCTCCTTCATAGCGATGGAGAAGCCCAGGTTGCACATGACGGTCGAGACGATCTCGGAGTTGGCGAGCTTGCCGCGAGCGGCGAGGTCAGAACCGCAGATAGCCAGGATGTAGTCACCGTCGATCTCATTGCCCTCGCTGTCCACGAACAGTACGCGGTCGGCGTCGCCGTCGTGAGCCAGGCCGATATCGGCGTGGGTGCGCAGCACGAGCTCGCGCAGGGGCTCGAGGTGAGTGGAGCCGCACTCGACATTGATGTCGGTGCCGCAATAATCGGTGTTGATGGCATGGACCGTGGCACCCAGGCGCTGCAGCGCGGCGGGCGTAGTCTGGCAGGAAGCACCGTGACCGCAGTCGACGGCAACGACCAGGCCGTCGAGCCTCAGGCCATCAAGCGTATCGATGGCGTGGTCGACGTATGCCTTGCGGGCGTCCTTCATCTTGATGATGTGGCCCACGCCGGCACCGGTCGGCAGCGTGTCGGCAGCCATGGCTTCCTCGGACATGACCCAGGCGCTGATCTCTTCCTCGACAGCATCGGGGAGCTTCATGCCCTTGCGGCTAAAGAACTTGATGCCGTTGAACTCCGGCGGATTGTGCGAAGCGGAAATGACGATGCCGCCATCGAGCTCATTCTGAACGGTGAGCAGCGCCACAGCCGGCGTAGGGATGACGCCGCAGCAATGCGGACGGCCGCCCTCGGCCATGATGCCGGCGGTCAGAGCGCTCTCGAGCATGGTGCCCGAAAGGCGCGTGTCGCGGCCGACGCAGATATCCGGACCAAGGAACTTGGTCGCCGCGCGGCCCAGGCGAAACGCAAGGTCGCACGAGAGGTCGGCATTGGCGACGCCACGGACGCCGTCGGTACCGAAGATGTTCTGGGGCATAGGATTGCTCCTTCCCTAGCGGGCGATATGCAACCGCCCACCCTAGTCGAAAAAGAAAAGCGGGACCCGCCGAGCAATCGGCAGGCCCCGCTTGTACATTGTATCTCGTAAGGAGATAAAACCTTAGCGCTTGGAGAACTGGGGAGCGCGGCGGGCCTTCTTGAGGCCGTACTTCTTGCGCTCGACCACGCGAGCATCGCGCGTAAGGAAACCGGCCTTCTTGAGGTCAGCACGGTAATCGCCAGCGTTCAGAAGAGCGCGAGCGATGCCCAGACGCAGAGCGCCGGACTGACCGGAGATGCCGCCGCCATCGCACAGAGCGATAACGTCGAACTGACCGGCGGTGTCGGTCACCTTGAGGGGAGCAAGGGCATTCTCAACGAGCTGATGACGGCCGAAATACTGCTCGGCGTCACGCTTGTTGACAGTCACCTTGCCGGTGCCGGGGACGAGACGGACGCGGGCGACGGCGTTCTTACGACGGCCGGTACCCTGGTAGACAACGGTGTTCTCAGCCATCTTTAAGCCTCCAGCTCAATCTTCGTGGGGTTCTGGGCAGCGTGCGGATGCTCGGCACCAGCGTAGACCTTAAGCTTGGTCATCTGGGCACGGCCGAGGGTGGTCTTGGGCAGCATGCCGCGAACGGCGCGCTCGATGACCTTCTCCGGGTGCTTCTCCATAGCCTGGCGGAAGCTCTCAGCCTTGAGGCCGCCGTTGTAGCCGCTGTGGCGATAATAGGTCTTCGTGTCGGCCTTGTTACCGGTAAGCTGGACCTTATCGGCGTTGATGACGACAACGAAGTCGCCGCAGTCGCTGTTGGGCGTGAACTGGGGCTTGTTCTTACCGCGCAGGATCATTGCGATCTGGGTGGCAAGACGGCCCAGGACAGCACCATCGGCGTCGACGAGAACCCAGTTGCGCTGGACCTCGCCCTGCTTGGCGTAGTGAGTCGATTTCGAAATCACTTAGACTCCTCCATGTACAGTACGTGTTGTTACAGAGATTCACGGGGCTCTGCAAGTAACCCGTCCATATTACCCCGCTCGCCGTACGAGTCAACAGGTATTTTGGCTCCGACCAGAGTTTCTGCACATGTCATCCACGAGCCGTGATTTTCCAGCTCTTTAGCTGTTGTCATTTTTTGAGGGTTCGCCGTCGCTAGCGCTCAACGAACTCTTGGATTTCCGCGAGCAGGCGCTTTGCCTCCTGACGGCCCTGGATATACAGGTCCAAAAGCTTTGCCGAATCGTGCTCGACATGGCCGACCTCGACCGGCTTTTGCGGAGCAACGACCAGCGCACGGCCCTCGCGCTCATACTTCCACAGATGCATGCGCTGGATGTTATAACGGTCGTGGCGCGTCTCGATAGCCTCGAGCAGATAGGGGTAGTCGGCATAGCGGGCGCGCGCGGCAGGCATAAACTCGTAGGGCTTTTTCTCGTACGAGCGGTCCTGCGTGACAATGACAACCGCGCGATCGAAGCCCGCCTCCTCGAGCACATGCTCGATGGGGACCGAATCGGCCACGCCGCCGTCGACATATTTGTGCCCGTCAATCTCGACCGGCGGCGTCACCAGTGGCAACGAGGTCGATGCGCGCACGGCGTCGAGATCGAGCACGGCGCTTTTGACCGGGAGGTACGTGGCGGTTCCAAAGAGCATGTCCGTCGCGACGGCGTACATCTCGATGGGGCTCGCGTCGAACGTCTCGTTGTCAAAGGGATCCAGGCGGTCCTGGACATCGTTGAAGATAAAGTCGTAACCCACGATGGAACCCGTGGACGCAAACGATGCGGCGCCCATGAAGCGATTGTCATTGCAGAAAGCCAGGTTGATGCGGTTGGCACGGCCGATCTGGTGCGACTTGTAGTTCACGCCGTTGAGGGCGCCGGCCGATACGCCATATACCGCCGGAATCTCGACGCCAGCCTCCATGAGGACGTCGAGCACGCCTGCGGTAAATTGCCCGCGGAAGCTGCCGCCCTCCAGGACGAGCGCGACCTTGCCGGCGTTCTTTGCCTTATCTTCTGCAGTCATATTGACCTCCTGCGATTGCGTTTTGGCTTTCTTCTACCCAGTTTTGGGATGGCGAGCGCGCAGGTTTTTCGAGGCGGTAGGTGAAGCGGAAAGTGTGTCCCAGTTTGAGGCGGGATTCCGGGATGCGCTTTCCGCTTGGACCGCCGCTGGGAAAGCGCGTCCCGTTCTGAGCGCGGATTCCGGGATGAACTTTCCGCTAGCCATTCATTTGGAAACTGCATCCCATTCCGAACGAGGATTCCGGGATGTACTTTCCGCTTGAGCTGCCATTGGGAAAGCATGTCCCACTCTACGGCTCGATTCCGGGATGCGGTTTCCGCTTGAGGCATCATCCGGAAACTACATCTCAGTCTGAGCGCGGATTCCGGGACGTGCTTTCCGCCTGGGCTGCCATCGGGAAAGCGTGTCCCGGTCTGCGTTGCCAAGGCGTTTTCTTTACGCCCGCGCCCTGCACAGAGTTCGATTCTCCGCGGTGCGGACCAGAAATAAAAAGGCAGGTAGATATGAGTATCTACCTGCCTGTTACTTCTGGTGGAGGCGCGGAGAATCGAACTCCGGTCCACGAAAGCCCCCTGATTGGCATCTCCAAGCTCAGTCGCTGGTTTAGTCTCGGACGCTTTGCGCGCAGCGACACGCTCGCGGCATCCCAACCGGTTCGGTCTTAGCCCGCGCCATACCGATTACGTGCGCGGGAGCATTCCCCTAAAATGACGTCGCGCCGGTGTCGGGGAAATCACCGGGTTGACGCGCCGCTATAAATTAAGCAGCGAGAGCCATAGGCTCAAAAGAAGAGTTGTTGTCAATTCAATTTGACGGTACCCCTGTTTAACGAGGCGAGGAGACCTCGGCTTGCTTCCTCTCTCAGAGCTATCGTGTCGAAACCAGTCGCCCCCGAATGTCGGGAAAGTCTGGATGGTATCGGGCCTACAAACACCCGATAACCGTCGACTTTTCAAGGAACATACGGGGCGAGCCCCGCTTGTGATGAGTTATCTTACCACGTTCTGAAAGCAGGCAGCTGTTCTATGCACGAGCTGTGAAGACCCCAATGTGCGCCGCACTTCGCACTTTTGCTACCGATCGCGTCACGTATATTTTCGCCAAGCAAAATTGACCCGTCGAAAGGACCGTTATGGATACCAAGCAGCAACTCGTCAATGCCCTCGCAGGCCTGGGCTCAACCATTACCGAAGCTATGGATGTCATCGAAGGCTTTGTCCCCTGCGGACATCCCGCCCTCACGGTTTCGAACGCCCTTGTTGCGCTGGACGCTGACGATGATGCAGCTCTCGCCCAGCAGCTTGAGACCGTCGAGGGCTTTATCGACCACGTGAGTGAGAACCGCGGCGTGGCCGCCTACCACGGCATCGAGGTCGAGCTCGCGGGTCCCAAGGCCGATCTGTTCGCAGCAATCCGCGAGGTAGGCGCCCTTATGCAGACCGCAGGCGTCAAGAACACCCAGGTCAACGAGTGGGTCTACCGCAGTCTGGCAGCACTAAACGATTCCGACGAAAAGGCAGCCGAGCAGCTCGCAGAAAGTCCCGCCATCAAAGCTGCACTTGCCTAAAAAGGCCTGCGCCCAGACGACACCGATGCCGTCTGGGCGCAGGCCAGATAATGTGGACGAACCCGTCTGCTAATGCAGGTACGCCTTCGCGTTGCCCAAGCTGTAGGCGATCGTTGAGCCGTTGTGCAGTAGTGACGACGTCTGCGGAGTAATCATGCCGGTAATGCCCAGTGCCAAGAGTGCTGAGTTGGTGAGCATCACCTTGGAATACGAACTCGTCAGACGGTCGATAAGCCCCTGGCTCATGCGGCGCAGGCGCACGATCGCGGCGAGATCCGTATCGGTCAGGATGATATCGGCGACCTCCTTGGCGATGTCACTTCCGCCACCCATGGCCAGGCCCACATCGGCCAAGCCCAGCGCCGGTGAGTCGTTGACGCCGTCGCCCACCATGGCAACATGGCGCCCCTCGCTCTTAATGCGCTCCACATACGCGTACTTGTCCTCGGGCAGCAGCTCGGCCTTAAACTCGTCGACACCTGCCTCGCGAGCAATGCGCTCGGCTGTGCGCTCCGAGTCGCCCGTGAGCATGACCACGTGCTTAACGCCCAACGCGTGCAAGTCGGCGATGGCCTCGCGGACCCCGGCCTTGAGCGGGTCCTCGATACCGAGCACGCCCACAACGGTGCCATCGACCGCCAGATACAGCGGCGACAGGCCCTGCATCTGGGACTCGATTTGCTCCTTAATGTCGGACTCGAGCTGCGCGCCCTCATCCTCAAACACAAAGTGTGCCGAGCCGATAATCGCGCGACGCCCTTCGATGGACGAAGCGATACCATGCGCCACAATATACTCGACCGCAGCGTGACGCTCGCGATGCTCGAGCCCGCGCTCGCGTGCCGCATTGACCACGGCGCGTGCCACCGGATGCGGAAAATGCTCCTCCAAGCAAGCGGAAAGGCGCAGGATCTCGTCCTCACTCCAGCCATCGGTGGTGAGCACGCAAGCAAGACGCGGCTGTGCCTCGGTCAACGTGCCGGTCTTATCAAACACAATGGTGTCGGCCTTGGCAAACGACTCAAAATACTTCGCACCCTTGACCATGACGCCCATCTTGGCGGCATCGCTCATAGCGGTCATGACGGCGACGGAACCCGTGAGCTTGAGTGCGCACGAGTAGTCGACCATCAGTGCCGCTGAGGTCTTGATGAGGCTGCGGGTGGTAAGCGCAACCAGGCCCGCGAGCAGGAAGTTCCACGGGACGATCTTGTTGGCAAGGTCCTCCATATGCGACTGGCCCTCGGACTTGAGCGAGTCGGCCGTCTGCACGAGAGAGACGATCGAGCGCAACTTGGTCTGCGCCGTATTGGCGCGCACGCGCACCAAGATGCTGCCGTCTTCCACGACGGTGCCGGCGAACACGTCGTCGCCCACGCTGCGCTCGACGGCCAGCGGCTCGCCGGTCAGGGTCGCTTGGTTGACCATGGCGCTTCCCTGCTCGACCACGCCGTCGATGCAGATGGACATGCCGGTGCGAACGGCGACCAAGTCGCCGGGCTCAAGCTCGGTCGCGGCAACACTTACCTCGGTGTCGCCGACGACCTTTTGCGCCTTGTCGGGCACATCGAGCAGCGAGTTGATGAGCTCGTTTTCGCTCATGGCGCGGGTGTAGTCCTCGAGCAGCTCGCCCACGTTGAGCAGAAACATCGTCTGGCCCGCGGTGTCAACATCACGCTTGACGAACGAAATGCCGATGGCCGAAGCGTCGAGCACGGGAACGGTCAGGCGCGGCTGCGCCAGCTCATGAAGGGCAGCGCGCAAAAATGCCATGTAACCGGCCACGACAAACACCGCACGCAGAGGCGTCGGCAAAAACCAGCGGCGCGCGTAGTGGGCGCCGATAAGTGTGGCAAGATCCATGACGAGCTTGTGCTTGCGTGGCTCAAGCTGCATCACGTAACCCGTCTTTGCGTCGGCGATAGCTTGAGCATCGAGCGCGCCCAAGGCATCGAGCACGCTCGCGCGGCGCGGCTCGTCGTACTCCAGCGCCATCTGGCCAATGCGGCCATACACGCGCACCTTATGCACGCCATCGATGTCGCCGCCAAGCTTAAGAAGTGCATCGAGATCGCTCTCTGGCACAGGACCCGCCAATTGAAGACGGGTCCTGCCGGGGATCTCGCTAATAATCGAGAATCTCATAGTTTGTGCCTGGGAGCGTTACTCTGCTGCCTCGTCAGCAGCGGCCTCGCTCTGGGTGATGTAGGCCGCCTCGGCAACCATGTCGTCGACATTAGCCTTGGCCTGCTCGACCATGTCCTGGTAGCCGTTCTTGATGCGCATGCCGCACGCGATACCCTGCACGCAGGCATTCTTGACCGGAGCGCTGGTAAGCAGCTTGATGCCGGCCGTGCCAAGCAGAAAACCGCCACCGACAAGCAGGGTATTGAACGTCGACTTCTTCATGTTGCTTCTCCCTTTTGCCGCATTGGACGCGGCACGGTGCCTCAGCACCCGAGTAAATAAGTTTGCTCGAGCACACTTTTAGAAAATAGTTTAGTTTATCTAACTATTAAGGTCAACAAAGGTTAACTTTTTGGAAATCTTGAGGCGCGATGTGACCAAGGGGACCGCCCCTGCGCCACATCCACAAAAAATGGGCGTGCAAACGGCGCGCCCATTCACTCTATTCCATTCAGCCTACCTGACCCGAACGGCCGAGTCGTTGCAGAACCCGGGAGCCCCGGCAGGGCGGGTGCTTGCTCAAAATGAGTTCCGCACGCAAAGAAGGCCACTTAATGTGGCCTTCGTCTTGCGCAGGACTG
>URZB01000051.1 GCA_900552295.1 uncultured Collinsella sp. | reverse complement strand
CCACGAGTCGCATCGCACGCGAAGTGGCAACGCTTTTCCAGAACCCCGACCGCCAGATATGCAAGGACACCGTGCTCGACGAGGTCGCCTTTGGCCTGGAGCTTGCCGGCATCGACCGTGCCGAGGCGTTGCGTCGCGCCCAGCTCGT
Source organism: uncultured Collinsella sp. (assembly GCA_900552295.1). Classification (GTDB taxonomy): domain Bacteria; phylum Actinomycetota; class Coriobacteriia; order Coriobacteriales; family Coriobacteriaceae; genus Collinsella. The sequence goes on along the minus strand of URZB01000051.1, from coordinate 9,098 downwards.
CATCGACCGCTTTGGCTTGCCGGCCGACGAGGCACCGTTCTCGTTGTCGCGCGGCCAGCGCCAGATGGTGGCGCTTGCCTCCGTCGTGGTCGTAGAGCCCAAAATCGTGGTACTCGACGAGCCCACGAGCGGCCTTGACTACCGCGAGTGCATGACCGTGATGGAAACGGTGCGTACCATGGCAGAGCGCGGTTGCGCCGTCATCATGGTCTGTCACGACATGGAAGTCGTTTCCGACTTTGCCGAGCGCATCGTGGTGATGGCCAACGGTCGCATCCTCGACCGCGGCCGCACGCACGAACTGCTCTCGAACATCGAACTCATGCAGCAAGCCTACGTTGAGCCACCTCAGGTCATAGAGCTTTCTCGTCGCCTAGCATCCTCCGTCTCTCCCGCCTTTGCACAGGTGAGCGAGGTCACCGATATCGTTCGGATTACCGAGGAGATGATCCGCCGTGGTTAACGTCATCGACTACATGCCGGGCGACACGCTGTTGCATCGCCTGAACCCGGTCGTCAAACTGGGCCTCGCCGCCGCTATCATCATCGGCATCTTCTTGTCCGACACCTATGTGGCATTGTTGGGCTTTTTGGCGCTCACGCTCGCGCTGGGAGCCTACGCCGGCGTCGTCGACCGTCTGCTCACGCTGCTCAAGCTGCTGGCTCCACTCGCGCTCATCATGCTGGTGCTGCAGCTGGCTTTTATGCGCGATGGCAATGTGGTGTGGAGCTTTGTCACCGATGAAGGCCTCATCACCGGCTCCAAGGCCTGCCTGCGCCTGCTGGGTGTGGCACTTCCGCTTATTCTGATGCTCATGGTGACCAAGCTCAACGACCTTGCCAACGCCTGCGTGGAGGTGTTGCACGTGCCGTATCGCTACGCCTTCACCTTTACCACGGCACTGCGCTTTGTGCCGGTGTTTGGCCAGGAGATGAACGCCATTATGGAGGCACAGACCGCACGCGGCGTCGAGTACGACACCAAGAACCCCATCAAGAAGCTTAAGCTCATGCTGCCGCTGTGCGTGCCGCTACTGATCTCGAGCGTGGGTAAAACCGATGCCACGGCCTTGGCGGCCGAGCAGCGCGGCTTCTACCTGCGCACGCGCGCGAGCTCGTACAAGCGCTACCCCATCAAGGGCCAGGACATTGCCATGCTTATTGTTAGCATTGCCCTCATTGTCCTCGGCTTCCTCTTCTAATCCATCGCCATCGGCAACCGACAAATGCAAAAGGCCCCGACTCGCATCAACCGAGCCGAGGCCTTACTGTTTTCCCAGATAAAACCTACTAAAATTAACCTGTCCCTTTTTGGCAGGTCGAGGGCTACAGGCGGTAGGGGGCTCCGCTGCGGATAATAGACTCGCGTACCAGGACGTCCATAGCGTCGAGAGTGATCTCGGGCATCTCTCGATACTTTTGCAGCACTGAGAGCTCTGTACAGGCCAGGATGACGCGATCGCAGCCGCTGCGGGCGAACTCCCACATCACTCGGTCAAACTTGTCCATATCGGGCTCGCGTCCGGCCTTCACGTCATCATAAATCAGCGACATTACATCGGCCTGGCGCTTCTCGCTGGGATAGACGACCTCGACGCCCGCGGCCTCGCACTCGCACCCATAGACGCCTGCACCCACGGTGCCGTCTGTGCCCATGACGCCGATCTTGCGCACCGGCTCGGACGGCATGCTCAGGTTGGGATCGAACTCGCACTCCCCCATCACCGCGCCCGCCAGGGCATAGCGCACCGACTCACGCGGCATGTGGATAATCGGCACCTTGGTAAACGACTGAATCTGATCGTAGAAGTAGTGCGACGTGTTGCAGGGAATGGCAATGTGCGCGCAGCCCAGCGTCTCGAGCGCCTGAGCGCACTCCTTCATGGTCGCCAGCAGCTCGGCATGCTCGCCGGTCTTGATGGCCAGCGTACGGTCGGGCATGGTCGACTTGGAGAGCACCACCATGTCGATATGCTCCTGATCGCAGGCAGCGGCCGTATGACGCACGACCTGGTCGTAGTAATACGACGTGGCCTCGGCGCCCATGCCGCCGATAACTCCCAGCTTTTCCATCGCCGCCTCCTTGGTGACGCCCATGCAATTGCTCGTATCATGCCCGCGCCCGCCCGATGCAAACCGGGCGGGCGCCGCGCTCATCTACTTGTAATACGTCTTGAACAGCTTAAAGTGACGCAGCTTGGTGTGCCACATGCGCAACCAGCGGTTAAAGACAAAATCACCCTTCATAAACGAAGGATCGGCAGCCTTGCCCTCCTTGGCCAGACGATGCGCCTTCGCACGCAGCTCGGGGTCCTTGACATACTTGTCAACGACGCCCATGGGAACGACCATCCACAGCGCCTCGTCCTGCGCCGTCACAAATTCAGGCTCAAACGGGCGGTTGTACACGTACTCATCCACCACGTACTTGGCAACGTTAAAGCCGCTGTTGGTGACGTAGTAGTTACTGCGGCCCTGACGCGTGTTGAAGTCGAAGAACTTAAACGAACCATCGCGCTGGTCGTACTTGACGTCGAAGTTGGAGAAGCCCGTAAACTTAAGGTCCTCAAGCAACTTGCGCACGCCACCCATGAGCTCGTCGTTGGGCTCAGTGATGATGCAAGCGTGGTTGCCGACACCATGGGGCTGATGCTCCTCGAGCAGCACGTGACCCAGGCACATCATGCGAACCTTGCCGTTGCGGTCGGAATAACTGGTAAGCACGCGCATGTACTCGTCGTTGCCGGGCACACGATCCTGCAAGATGAGGTCATCGGTGTAGCCGCTCGCGTACACATCGCGAATGACCTGCTCCAGCTCGGCGCGATCGGCAATCTCGTAGGCCTTCTTTTGGCCCTCGAACTCGTGCTCCCACCACATGATGCCGTCAGAGGGCTTCAGAATCATCGGGAAGGGGAAGTCGATCTGGTCGAGCACCTCGGCGGAAGCCTCGCCCTGAGCGTTGAGCATCGCCATGGTAAAGGTAAACGTGTGCGGATAGGGCACACCGTGCTTCTCGCACAGCTCGTAGAAGATCTCCTTCTTCTGGCACTGCTCGAGCATGCTGTAGGGCGCATAGGGCGCGATGACGTTCGAGGCAAGCTGACCGGCGTCCTGAGCCTGCGCGGCAAGCGCGACGTAGTTGTCGCCGCAGCCCATGAGGATAATCTTCTTATCGGGATTGGCCTGTGCAATGCCGTTGACGGTCTCGATCATGACCGGCATAGTGTCGATATCCACATTGGGCGTATAGTCGATAATCTGGCTGCGGTATGCAGGACCCGTCTGATACTTGCCAAAGACCAGGCTCTTGACCTGATACTCCTCGTAGAAGGCGCGCGCCACCGAATAGGCGTTGATATCGCCGCCGAGCAGCACGGGTATAAACTCGCGCTCTGTAAACTGCAATGCCATGGAAACTTCCTATCATCAACTGCCCGTACGATGGGCGGTCTTTATGCAACTGGTTTATTCTAGCGTGCCAAACCGCCGCTTCCCAAAGTTCCACCATATCTATGGCAAGCAGGCGCTTATGATCGAGCCCGCCGGGTTCCGTAACGTTAAAGTTGAACTCTATGGTTTCTTAACAATTCACTATAACTGCAGGTCAAGGCCAAAACCTCAAGTTCAACTTGACCCTTTAGAACCTTTAAGGTTCAAGTTGAGGTCGAAAGCAGTAGTAGAATACCTTTCGAACTATAACCTACGATTGATTGCAGAGGGACTGGATGCAGCATTCGAACCATCGCACCGCAGCGCTCATCGCGTCGAAGCCGGCTCGTATCATCACGAGCGCCGCGCTTGCCGTTACACTGACGGCCGCGCCGATGCTCTCCCCCGTCGCAGCCTATGCCGCCTCGCAGGCAACGCAGGATCAGCTTTCCGCTGCCCAGCAGAAAATCGAAACCGCCACGAGTGCCTACAACGAAGCCCGCACCAAGCTCGAGGATCTGCAGAAGCAAATCGACACTAACGAGGCAAGCATCGAGAAGATCGAAGCCGAACTTCCCGATCAACAGGCCAAGGCGAGCTCCGCCATGCGCGATCTGTATAAGTACCAGAAGGGCACCAACCCCATCGTGAGCTTCCTGGTCAACGCGCAGAGCCTGGGCGAGTTCATCACCACCTGCAAGTACACCAACCAGATCACGAGCTCGAGCGTCGACGAGATCGAAGAGCTCAACAAGATGCAGACCGAGCTCGAGCAGAACAAGACCGAGCTCGAGCAGGCGAAGTCCCAACTCGAGACCGAGCAGAAAACCGCCGAGGACGCACTGGCACAGGCCCAGCAGCTTCGCAGCGAAGCCCAGGCAAAGGCCGAGCAGGAGAATGCCGCCGAGCTGGCCAAGCTCGAGGCCGACAAGGCCGCTGCCGCCGAGAAGCTCTCGGGCGAGGGCGTGAGCGGCAACAACTCCAACAGCCAGGCCAATAACGCCAACACCACTATCGACACCACGGTGAACAACTCCAATACCGGCAACTCCGATTACGACTCGTTTATCAACGAGTGGACGAGTCGCATCGACAACTACCTCGCCGGCTCCCCCATGGCAGGCCAGGGTTACAACTTTGCCGTGGCAGCCTGGAACACCGGTGTTGACCCTCGCTGGTCTCCCGCCATCGCCTGCATCGAGAGCAGCAAGGGCCTCTATTGTGCCGGCTCCTATAACGCCTGGGGCTGGAGCGCCCGCGGCGGCGGCTGGCGGAGCTTTGGTAGCTGGAGCGAGGGCGTCTCTGCCCACGTTGCCTACCTGGGCGCCAACTATGGCTCCACGCTTACCCCGGCAGCCGCCAAAAAGTACTGCCCGCCCACGTGGCAGGACTGGTACAACAAGGTTGCAACCCAGATGAACCGCATCTAAGATCAACGTCAAAGGGCCCCAATTGGGGCCCTTTTTCTTTTACGCGACGGAGGTATCGACGACGCCAGTCGCGTTTGCAATGGCAACAATGATAATCATTGCCAACAAGAGCACACCCATAGCCTTGAGCCAGAGCTTTGCAAGCTTTTTACCGCGGTATCTATCGAGTAGCTCAAACCGCCGGCGAAGGCGGCGTTTGTCGAGCATCACAAAATGGATGAGCACTACGAGACCGTCGACGAAGATAAAATACTCAATCGCGAGAAACCACATCGGGTAGTTTTGGTTGGCGCCCGTAGGATGAAAAACGGCAAAATGGCTTCCGGCAAAGAAAACAAGTAGCGAAAGATAGACGAATGCGTTCCAAATGCGCCCAACGGTGTCGGGAATGCGGGAGAGTAAATTCGGGCGCTCAGGCACCAACGGCAATCCACCCTGAGACTGATCCGTGGGGAGCACGGGCGCAGGGCACACGGCTCGCCGCTCCGGAGGCTCTTGGAAGGAAGCAGCATTCGGCGCAGACGACGGCGTCGGTGCGGACAACGCATAGGATGCGCGCGCAGCGTGCCCTAGCGCCTTCGCGTTTGCAAAGCGCTTGTCCGGATCGAGCGCCATCGCCATGCAAATAACATCGGCAAGCGAGGCGGGGATATCATATGCCTCGCATTGCTCGCGCATGTTCCGACCCGGCTTGGGGTCGGCCCCCGTCAGACAAAAGAACAGCAGGGCACCGAGCGCATAGACATCGCTGCGCACGCTCGTCTGGCCAAAACCATACTGTTCGGGCGGCGCATAGGGACGCGTGCCAAACTTAACGGTATCGGCATCGGCTCCCTCGCGCCACACGCGAGCGATTCCCAAGTCGATAATCACCAGCGATGAAAACGTCATGCCTGTATCGGGCGTATAGCTCGCGCCCGACACGATGATATTCGAGGGCTTTAGGTCGCGATGGATCACCGGAGCGGCCATCTCCCCCGCCGACGCAAAGCCGGCATGGAGCTCCGCAACTGCATCACAAAGGGCGCCAAACAGCTCACAAGCATAATCGGGCGTCGCACCCAAACGCCCCACCAGGGCCCCGAGCGTTTCGCCTTCGATGTATTCCATGACCACGCAAAGCTCGTCGCCCACGCGGCGGCAATCGACAATCCGAGGCAAGTGCTCGTAACGTCGCCCAGCATGCTGGGCCGCAAACAGGCGTTCATACGCCCCGCCAATCTGGGCCGACGCGTCGATGCGCTTGCGAACAAAGGGGCCAAGAGATCCTCCGCCGGAGCCCTCAAAGTACACGAGCTCGGTCGTCTCGACGTCGGAGTGCTTGAGCACACGGTCTACGCGATAACTGTCATCACGCTCAAGTGACGCCAGGTGTCCGGCGAGCGCAGCAGTCAGCTCATCATCGGAATATGTTGGGCTCTGAGTATCCATAGCGTCCATAATAACGCAGGGCACGGACGCCCCATGACGCCCGTGCCCTGCACGTTCTAAATATCGTGAACACCGCTTCCGCCGGCAGCTAGCTGTTAGCTCACCGTCTCTTCACCAAAGCGATACAGCTCCTCGTTCACCTTTTGCAGGCTGCAGCCACGATCGATACAGAAAATGATGATGGCGTCACGGCGGTCCTTGCAGTTGAGGACATTGACGCCCGTCGCCGTCAAGGCGCGGTTGGTCTCCTTGAGCGTCAGCGCCATGGCAAAGGCAATCTGCAGCACCTTATTGCGGCTCGGATGCCGCGCACCGGTAAAGATCTGATAGCCAAACGTCTCGTTGAGGTCGGCCATACGCACCACGCGCGAACGCTCCAGCCCCTTTTCTTCCAAAAGCTGTTTCAGATACCCCGAAAGCGACGGGGCGGTAAAGTCGTGCTCTTTGATATAGCCCTCGAGACTCGGAGCATCGAGCAGCTCGTTGAGCAACTCTTCGGTTAGCTTCTTATCGGGCATATGGCCTCACCCCCCAGCTCGCATAGTAACCATGTTTTTAATTCTAGTTAAAAACCGCTCACGTCAGAACGTTCCCAGCTGGCAACCTGGTCGGGAGATACCGTGCTCATCGCTTCGAACTTCCAGGTGCCGCCCGCTTTGAGATGGTTGGTGTTCGCAAGAGCCGTTCCCACCTGATTGCCGTCTACGTCATACAGAACATACTCAATCTGAATGTAGCTTTGCTCTTTATCCGTATTATTGGTCAACGTGCCCGTGATCTTATACGCGAACTGATTAGACGTATCCCCGGCCTCATCCGAAACCGTATAGGGTTCTTGTGCCTCTTTTTTCTCCTCGACTTGCTGGGTCTGTTCGGCAGGCTTTGCTGCATCACCCGTAGACGAATCAGACGAGTTACCGCCCATAGAACCCACGACGCCGGCAACAACGAGCACCACGATGACGCCCAAAACGATCTTGCCGATCGGCTTCTTTCCCTCTTTTGCCATTATGCATCCTTCCTACGATCCGGCTACCGTGCCGGCACACAGCACATCGTAGGAGGCAGCGAGCTCAAATTCATTAGCTGGGAGCTAATGTCGCAGCACAGCTTGCCACCTGGCACTCATTGAGTCTTTTTTCCTTCACCGAACTCATGCCTTTGTTGTTGACTATTAAACATTTAGACGTAAACTGCTTTGTTACCTTGTCAACATCTGAAAGGAACCTCATTGGGAAAAGACGTACTGGTGCAGCAACTCGTCGACTCATTCGACAGCTGGCCCGCCAAAAATTCCGGTTGCGGATCGTCCCGCATGACACAAGAGCTCTATCCTTTTGACAAGCTCTTCTCTCCCATCAAAATTAACAAGCTCACCGTCAAAAACCGCATTGTCATGGCGCCGATGGGCAATATCGACATGTGCGAGGAAACTGGTCGTCCCAGCGACATGATGCTGCAGTACTTTTTCGCCCGCGCCAAAGGCGGCTGCGGCCTCATCACAACAGGACTCGTACCGGTAAGCCACGGCATCGATACCACGGTCACCGAGCTGGACAAGCTCACCTATTTCCCGCGCATCGATCGAAGCCGAACCGTTATGGCAGGCTGGCGCGACCTTGCCCAAGGTGTCCATGCCTTCGGATCGCGCATTTTTGTCCAGCTTACGGCCGGACTCGGCCGCGTGGGCAACCCGCAATGCCTCATCACGCAAAAAAAGTTTCCGGTCTCGGCGAGTTTCTTGCCTAACTACTACATCCCCGCCATTCCATGCATGCGCCTCTCGGATCAAAAGCTGCGCCGTATCGTAAACAATATCGGCCAAGCGGCGGCCGATGCTCATGCCATGGGCATCGATGGCGTCTATTTGCACGGGCACGAGGGTTATCTTATCGAGCAGCTCGGAAACCCCGCCTTTAACCATCGCAAGCTCGGACGTTATGCCGATTGGCGTCAGTTTGGCCTCGATATGATCAAAGAAATCCGTCGCCGCGTTGGGCCCGACTACCCCATCATGTACCGCATCGACCTTTCGCTTGCACTCGAGGAAACCTATGACGAGCAGGTCATGAATTCGACCTATCTGGGACGCATGCGCGGCGGCCGCACAGTCGAACAGACCCTGGGTTATATGGAAGAGCTCGTGGCGGCGGGAGTAGACATCTTTGACGTCGACCTTGGTTGCTATGACAACTGGTGGATGCCCCACCCGCCTGCGAGCATGCCCGCAGGCTGCTTCGTTCCCGTGGCGCGCGCCGTTCGAGAGCGCTTTGCCGCCGACAATATCCGCTCCAATGCCGGCCTTCCCGTACCCGTTGTCGCGGTGGGTAAGTTGGGCTACCCCGACATTGCCGAACGTGCCCTTCGCAATGGCGACGCCGATATGATCATGCTCGGACGCCCGCTGCTTGCGGATCCCGAGTGGCCCAACAAGGCGTACGCCGGTCGCGTGGCAGATATTCGCCCCTGCATCGGATGCCAGGAAGGATGCCTCAACGAGTTTGTCGAAGGGGGCCATCCGCAGTGTGCCGTCAATCCACGCTGCAGCTTTGAATACCTCATGCCCCAGACACCCGCTCCCGCCAAAGAACCCAAACGCATAGCGGTGATAGGAGCCGGACCCGCCGGGATGGTCTGTGCGCTAATCGCCGCGCGTCGTGGCCACGACGTAAAGCTCATCGATGCCGAAGATGAACTTGGAGGAAAACTCCTCTCCGCCAGCGCCGCCCGGATCAAGTTCGACCTCGATAACTACCGATCATATCTCTGTCTCTTATACACATCTGACGCTGCCGACGATAAGGC
>URZB01000050.1 GCA_900552295.1 uncultured Collinsella sp. | reverse complement strand
GCCACGGCAGCTGCGCGCTCGCTGACGTTTGCTTGACCTGGGCTGTTGAAATGATCCATGTGGCTCGTCCCATTTGCTAAATTTGCCGGTATGGGTTGGGTATCATTGTGTAAGCGATTTCAATGACAGGGGTGCTCGTGGTAAAGATGAAAGATGTGGCCGAGCTGGCCGGCGTTTCGAGCGCCGCGGTCTCGCGCTACCTCAACGGTGGATATATCTCGGCGGACAAGGCCGAGCGCATTAAGCAGGCGATTGAGCTGACCGGATACGTGCGGTCCAGCCAGGCTCGCGCGCTGCGCACCGGCTCTACCAAGCTCATCGGCGTCATCGTGCCCAAGATCAACTCGGAATCCGTGAGCCGCATTACCGCCGGCATTGGCCAGGTGCTCGGTCGCCGTGGCTACCAGATGCTGCTCGCCAATACCGACAACGCCCCCGATCGCGAGCTCGAGTACCTCGATTTATTCCAAAATCACCCGGTCGATGGCATCGTACTCGTGGCGACCATGATCACCGACGAACATCGTGCGGCCATTGCGTCTTGCCATGTGCCCATTGTGCTGATCGGCCAAAACGTCGAGGGCGCGGCGTGCGTCTATCACGACGATTACGAGGCCGCCTTTGAGCTGGGCCATGCGCTTGCGGGTCGCGTGGACGGCAAGATTGCCTATATTGGAGTTACCGAAGAGGACCGCGCGGCCGGTTATGACCGCCGTCGCGGTTTTGAGGCCGGCTTGCGCGCCGCGGGCAACCCGCTCGATGCCGCCTTGATTCGCCTGGGCTCGTTTACGCTCGACTCGGGCTATGGTGCGGCGCGTGAACTGCTTTCCGTCGACCCCGATGTTTCGTTTATCGCGTGCGCGACCGACACCATGGCGGCGGGCGCGCTGCGTGCCATCGATGAGGTTCGCGGCATGGGCGAGGGTATACACCGCGTGAGCGGTTTTGGCGACAACGCGTTTTTGCGCGCGCTGACGGGCGGCATTACCACCGTGCATTATGGCTACCTGACCAGTGGCGTCGAGGCGACCAATATGTTGCTCAACACGCTCGATGGCGTGGAGGGGGAGAGCGGTCTCAAGACGCTCAAACTCGGCCATCAACTTATGAATGTCTAGGCTTTGGGCATGTCTGCCTGCCTTTGAGGCCCCTGTTTTTGCGGTAAAACTACCATTCGCCGGCTTTTTCCTACCGTTCACCCTACTATGAAAACGATTACAGACATATGAAACTGAAAACGATTACAGTGTAAGTGTCAAAGGTAGTCGGGTGCGCATGCACCCGTTGGAGGAAAGGGAAGTCATGGACTACCGCAAATCAGCCCAAGAGGTGCTCGACAACATCGGTGGCGCCGGCAACGTTGTTTCGGCCGCACACTGCGCCACGCGTCTGCGCCTGGTGGTTGCCGATAACGCGAAGGTTGACAAGGAGGCCCTCGAGAATATCGACGGCGCTAAGGGCGTCTTTGAAGCCCAGGGCCAGCTCCAGATTATTTTTGGCACTGGCACCGTCAATAAGGTCTACGAGGAGTTCATCGCGCTCAGTGGCGTCGAGGCTGCCACCAAGGCCGAGGTCAAGGAGGCCGCGGCGCAGCAGCAGAACATCTTTATGCGCGCCATTAAGGTGCTCGGCGACGTCTTTGTCCCCATCATCCCTGCCATCGTGGCCTCGGGTCTGCTGCTGGGCATTATGAGCGCCCTCAACTTTATGGCCTCCAACGGCTTTATCGCGCTCGACACCAATAACTTTATCTACAAGATTGCCGACCTGGTATCGGGCACGTCCTTTGGCATTCTGCAGACCCTGATCGGTTACTCCGCCGCTAAGGCCTTTGGCGCCAACCCGTATCTGGGCGCCGTTGTCGGTGGTGCGTTCATCAACTCCTCGCTACAGAGCGCCTACACGGTTGCCTCCGAGGGCGTGCAGACCATGGTCAACGTCATCCCCGGTGTGTACAGCTTTGAGTGGGTCGGTTATCAAGGCCACGTTATCCCCATCGTCATCGCCTGCGCTATTCTGGCCTTCCTCGAGAAGCGCCTGCACAAGATCGTTCCCGAGATGTTCGACCTCTTTGTGACCCCGCTCGTCTCGGTGTTCGTGACCGTGCTCGTGACCCTCGTTGCCGTCGGCCCCATCTTCGTGTGGGCCGAGAACGCCATTCTCGGTCTGATTCAGGCCCTGCTCATCCTGCCCTTTGGCATCGGTTCCTTTATCGTCGGCCTGTTCTATGCCCCCACGGTCGTTACCGGTATCCACCAGATGTACACCGCCATCGATCTGGGCCAGCTCGCTCAGTACGGTGTGACCTATTGGCTGCCCATCGCCAGCGCTGCCAACATCGCCCAGGGTGGTGCCGCGCTCGCCGTTGCCTTTAAGACCCGCGATGCCAAGATCAAGGGTCTGGCGCTTCCTTCGGCCCTGTCCGCCTTCATGGGCATTACCGAGCCTGCCATCTTTGGTGTGAACCTGCGCTTCTTTAAGCCCTTCATCGCCGGCTGCATCGGCGGCGGTTGCGGTGCCCTGGTCTGCGCGCTCACTTCGCTGGCTGCCTCCGGCACGGGTGTTACGGGTATCTTCGGTATCCTGCTGTGCCTGGCCCAGCCCGTGCAGTACGCGATCATGTTTGCGGTCGCCGCGCTGGTTTCCTTTGCCGTCTCGTTCGTCCTGTACAAGGACGAGCCCAAGACTTCCGAGCAGGCCTAAGAGCTTTTGATTGAGGGGCGCCCGCGGGCTGTATGCCCGCGGGTGTTTCCCGTATTTGGCGCCGATCTCTGGCGCCTTGTAACTTTCGATCCGTTAGGACTTTGATATGTCTAATGCACTTGGTCGCGACCTTGCAAAGCTGGTCGCCGCTGTTGACGCCGCCGCCTCTGAGTGCGGTCATGGCGCGTATGGCCAGCGCTTTCATATTATGCCGCCGGCGGGCTGGCTCAACGACCCCAACGGTCTTTGCCAGGCCGATGGCGTGTTTCACGCGTACTTCCAGTACGCCCCGTTTGATGTAAACGGCGGCGTCAAGATGTGGGGGCATGCCACGAGCCGCGACCTTATGAACTGGGAGTATGTTGGCGCGCCGCTGCTGCCCGATGAGCCGTTCGACTGCCATGGCGTGTATTCGGGCTCCGCGCTTGCCGAGGACGGTCGCATTCGCGTGCTCTATACCGGCAACGTTAAGCTCCCCGATGCGGACGGCGTCTTTGACTATGTCAACTCCGGCCGTCGCGCCGATACCGTGTATGTCGAGAGCGCCGATGGACAGACGTTTAGCCAAAAGCGCGTGGTGCTGGCTTCCGAGGTTTATCCCGAGGATTTGACCTGTCACGTGCGCGACCCCAAGGTGTGGCGTGACGCGGACGGGCGTTATCACATGGTGCTGGGTGCGCGTCGTCGAGTTGACGGGCCGCACGTCGAGAGCCGTTTTTGCGCCATGCATGGCGAGGGTGCCGGACGCGATGTGGGCGAGATCCTGGTGTATGGCTCGGCCGATATGCTGAGCTGGGAGCTCGAGAGCCGCGTGTCTACGCCCGATCGCTTTGGATTTATGTGGGAATGCCCCGGCTATATCGAGCTCGATGCGAATGGCAATACCGCTGCATTTTTGTCGTTCTCGCCCCAGGGCCTTGAGGGCGGTCGTTGGGACCGTGGCAACGTATACGCCGCGGGCTACATGCCTGTAACGGGCGACATTACGGGTGGCAATGACGCTTATGAGCTGGGCGAGTTCCGCCTGTGGGACGCCGGTTTTGACTTCTATGCTCCGCAGGAGTTTGCGTCCGAGGATGGTCGCCACATTCTGATCGGCTGGATGGGCATGCCCGATGAGCCGACCTATGGTAACGACCCCACCGTGGCGTGTGGCTGGCAGCACTGCATGACAGTGCCGCGTGAGCTTACAGCCGGTGCCGGCGGCGTGGTGCTGCAGCAGCCGGCGCGCGAGATTGAGCACCATTATGCCTCGGTGCGTGCGGGGGAGGGCTCGTTGGAGGTTGCCGACGATACCTGCTTTGACGTTGTTGTCGACGGTGTCGGCGGCGCGTTTACCGCGATCGTTGATGGCGAGCTGAAGCTGGCGTTTATGCCCGCCGAGGGCGAACTGCCTTCGCGCTTTGAGATGCGATTTACCGATGGGGGTCGCGCTTCCGCCGGCAGCGGTCGTACCGTGCGCTGGGAGCCCGTCGACGAGGTTCGTAACGTGCGCATTGTTGGCGATGTCTCGTCGGTCGAGGTGTTTGTGAATGATGGCGCGCTCGTGTTTTCGACGCGCATCTATCCTGAGACCTATGGTGCGTCCGTTGACGCTCCGGGTGCGAACGTGACCTACCACGCGCTCAACATCTAGGCGATTCGTCGCATATCGGCGCTATACTGCAGCCGTTGCCCACGATGCGGGAAACATCCGCATCGTGGGTTTTTGTTTTGAAGGGACGGTGCCGTATGGGCGTACAGCAGCTAGAAGATGCCTGGGCTTTGAGGGCCAGCGCGCGTGAGGCGCGTCTTGTTGCGGCTCCGCATGTTCCGGCAGCGCTGTCGCTGCTGGGAATCGTGCGTCCTGGTGACCGCCTGGTGGCCTTTGCGGACGACTTTGCCGATGCGCTTGCGCACGGCTTTGATGACTGCGATGTTGTGCTGGTGGAGGATCCGTCCGCCGATGCGTTTGCTGCTGCGTCCGAGGGCTTCGATGCTTCGTTTGATGCTGAGGGACCGCACCTGTGGTGGTTTGTGAACTCAATCGGTGGCTTTGGTCTGCGCGTGCCCGATCTGCGCGCTCTGGGTCGTGCGGCTCGCGAGGCCCGTGCGCTGCTCGTGGTGGATAACACCGTGGCAAGCGTCTTTGGCTGCGATCCACTGCGTTTGGGTGCCGTCCTGTCGCTTGAGGCACTCGACCGTGCGTGCGCCGGTAAGGCTCCGCGTAAGCTCGTTGCCGCTTCGGTGGCGCGCTCGCAGCTCAAACGCCATCGTGTGGATGCCGCTGCCGAGTGCGCGCATGCGCTGCTCGAGGGGTGCGGATTGGCCGCACTCGACTTGTCCTCCGATGAGGCTGAGGTTCTAGAGCACGGGCTCGACACGCTCGACATCCGCATGCAGGCACACTTCGACCGCGCGCGTGCACTGGCCGAGTATTTGGCCGCGAACGAGATGGTGCACGGCGTGCGCTATCCCGGGCTGACCTCGCATCCCGACCACGCGGTTGCAACGGGAATCCTCGAGCACGGCTTTGGCCCGGCAGTTGAATTTGACCTTATCGAATGCAGCGCGGGCGAGCTGTTCGATGCTTTGTCTGGGGAGTTCCGCACATCGCCCGCCGGCGGCGCAACAACGCGCCTTTCGGCCCCACGCGGCAAGCAGGGGAACACCATTCGCCTCTTCGCCGGCACCGACGACCCCCTGGTCGTAGCGTCAACCCTAGACAACGCCCTTCGCAACTAGCTAAATCATCCTCGATTCCATAAGTTGCGGTGAAATAGGGATTGATTTACGGCTTTAACCGCATAAACAGTCCCTACTTCACCGCAACTTATGAGAAGGGGTTGGGTAGCTAAAAGCCCCGTCCCAAATTGGCTACTCTTTGATGCTGGCGATGAGGTCGTTTGCTTTGGTGGCAATGACGTTGTTGATGTCGGTCTGCAGCTCCTCGTAGGCCGCTATGGCTCGCTCTCCGGCGGGCGTGAGCGTGGATCCGCGGGCGCCGTCGCGCTCGATGAGCTTGCAGCCCAGCTGACCTTCTGCCTCGTTTACAATGCGCCAGGCCTTGGAATACGCCATGCCCATGCTCTTGGCGGCGCGGTTGAGCGAGTGCTCGTGGGCGATACCCTGCAGCAGCAAGACACAGCCGTGTCCAAACACGCCCGGCAGATCTTTGTCGCACGCTTGAATGACCAACTTTGCCGTCGTCTTGTACTCCATACGCTCCACGTCTCCCCGCTAAAGTGTTTGCTGGGCAAACGCAAAGCCTGCGTCAAACCCTCGTGTGCTCTTCTTAAATCATGCATTGTAGCAGTCAAAGTGCGTTAAGATACTTCCCCAGTATTGGGCGCCCAAGGTTGGGCTGGGTCCTACGAGGCCTGCAGCCGACCGGTCGCATGGAAAAAGGAGAAACATGGCTACGTTCTTTCCCGGTGAGTCCCACACGTTTTCGGAGTATCTGCTGGTCCCTGGTTACTCGTCCTCGCAGTGCATTCCCAACAACGTCTCTCTTAAGACGCCGCTAACCCGCTTTAAGCGCGGTGAGAAGCCGGCAATCACCCTGAACATCCCCATGGTTTCCGCCATCATGCAGTCCGTCTCGGGCGTCGACATGGGTGTCGCGCTCGCTACCGAGGGTGGCCTGTCCTTCATTTACGGTTCCCAGAGCGCCGAGTCCGAGGCCGCCATGGTCAAGGCCGTCAAGGATCACAAGGCCGGCTTCGTTCAGTCCGATTCCACGCTGACCCCCGACATGACCATGGAGCAGGTCATCGAGCTCAAGGAGAAGACCGGTCACTCCACCATGCCGGTTACCGACGACGGCACTCCCAAGGGTAAGCTCCTGGGCATCGTCACCAGCCGTGACTATCGTCCCAGTCGCGATGACCACCAGACGAAGGTCTCCGAGTTCATGACCCCGCGTGAGCAGCTCATCGTGGGCGACAAGAACATCAGCCTCAAGGTCGCTAACGACGTCATCTGGGACAACAAGCTCAACGCCCTGCCCATCGTCGACGATAACGATCACCTCATGGGCATCGTCTTCCGCAAGGACTACGATAGCCACAAGACCAACCCCAACGAGCTGCTCGATAACGACAAGCGCTACATGGTCGGCGCCGGTATCAACACCCGCGACTATGCCGAGCGCGTGCCGCTGCTCATCGAGGCCGGTGCCGACGTTCTGTGCATCGACTCCTCCGAGGGCTTCAGCGAGTGGCAGAAGCGCACTATCGAGTGGATCCGCGCCAACTACGGCGAGGACGTCAAGGTTGGTGCCGGTAACGTCGTCGACGCCGAGGGCTTCCGCTTCCTGGCCGACTGTGGTGCCGACTTCATCAAGGTCGGTATCGGCGGCGGCTCCATCTGCATCACCCGTGAGACCAAGGGTATCGGCCGTGGCCAGGCCACCGCGCTGATCGATGTCTGCCGTGCTCGCGACGAGTACTACGAGGAGACCGGCGTCTACGTGCCCGTGTGCTCCGACGGCGGCATCGTCTACGACTACCACATGACGCTCGCCCTTGCCATGGGCGCCGACTTTATGATGCTGGGCCGCTACTTCGCCCGCTTTGATGAGAGCCCGACTGAGCGCGTCAACGTGAACGGTCAGTACATGAAGGAGTACTGGGGCGAGGGCTCTGCGCGTGCCCGCAACTGGCAGCGCTACGACCTGGGCGGCGCCGCGAAGCTCAGCTTCGTCGAGGGCGTCGACTCCTATGTTCCCTATGCCGGCTCCCTCAAAGACGGCGTGGGCGGCACGCTCTACAAGGTCAAGTCCACGATGTGCAACTGCGGTGCCCTCTCGATCCCCGAGCTTCAGGAAAAGGCACGCCTGACCCTGGTGAGCTCGACCTCGATCGTCGAAGGCGGCGCCCACGATGTAGTCGTGAAGGATTCTCAGCAGTCCGTATCTTATCGATAAGGTAAGAGCCTCACATAAAGGTTGTATTTCAACCACGTTATTTAGATAAAGCGAGATGCCTGCAAGTCGCAGACATCTCGCTTGTTGTATTTGCTATCATCATGCGAGTTAACCTTAGGGTCGGTCGGCTTGGCTTTGTTCGCTACAAGTTCCGCACGCAAAGAAGAGCACTAAATGTGCTCTTCGTCTTGCGCAGGACTGTCCGCAGTAGCGAATAAAGCCAAGCCGACCGACCCCAGCTAAGATTAAAGGAGCTGATATGTGCGATTGCACAGATCATAAGGACGAGATCCCTGCCTACGACGCGCAGGCCATTGAGTCCCGGTGGATGAAGGCCTGGGAGGACTCCAACCTCTTTGCCGTCGACACCGACGCCAGCAAGCCCAAAAAGTACGTGCTCGAGATGTTCCCGTATCCGTCGGGCGACCTGCACATGGGCCACGCGCGCAACTACACCATCGGCGATGCCATGGCCCGTCAGGCCCGCATGCGCGGCTACGACGTGCTGCATCCCATCGGCTTTGACGCCTTTGGCCTGCCCGCCGAGAACGCCGCCATCAAGCACAACACGCAGGCTGCCGCTTGGACGTATAAGAACATGGACCAGGCGCTCGCCACGATGAAGCGCATGGGCTTCTCCTACGATCTGGATCGCATGGTCAAGACCTGTAGCCCCGATTATTACCGTTGGGGTCAGTGGATCTTTGAGAAGTTGTGGGAAAAGGGCCTGGTCTACCGCAAGAAGAACCCGGTCAACTGGTGCCCCACCTGCAAGACCGTTCTGGCCAACGAGCAGGTCACCGAGGGCAAGTGCTGGCGCTGCGGCACCGAGCCCGAGAAGCGCGACCTGGAGCAGTGGTACTTCAAGATTACCGAGTACTCTCAGGAGCTGCTCGATGACCTGGAGAAGCTCCCCGGCTGGCCCGAGCGCGTCAAGCAGATGCAGGCCAACTGGATCGGCCGCTCCGAGGGCGCCGAGGTCGACTTTACCCTGTGCGACCAGGATGGCGATCCCATCGAGGGCGATGAGGGCAAGATCACCGTCTTCACCACGCGTGCCGATACGCTCTTCGGTGTTTCCTTCTTTGTCCTGGCTCCCGAGTACGCCGGCCTGCATGAGCTCGTCGAGGGCACGGAGTACGAGGAGGCCGTCACCAAGATCGTCGAGGACTCCAAGCATATCTCTGCCGTCGAGCGTGCCCAGGGCACCCTCGAGAAGCACGGTGCCTTTACCGGCCGCTACGTCGTGAACCCCGTCAACGGCGAGAAAGTCCCCGTGTGGGTTGCCGACTACGTCGTGGCCGACTACGGCACCGGCGCCGTCATGGCCGTTCCCTGTGGCGACCAGCGCGACTTTGAGTTTGCCCGCAAGTACGACCTGCCGATCGTGCCGATTATCCTGGACGATGACGATCGCGCAGATGGTTCGGCACCGCCCGCGCAGGCCCCTTCTTCACTTCGGCAAGCGCATTGAAGTACGCCTGCGAGGAGGCATTCGATTTGGGAGCGAGCGCCATATAGACTGCCGCCTGGGCAAGATTGATGCCGCATTCGGGGTAGCCTATCACCTCAGCTGCTCTGAATGCAGCCTCAGCGACAAGGAGCGCTTGCGGGTCGGCATTGCCGATATCTTCCGAGGCCAAGATGAAGATGCG
>URZB01000049.1 GCA_900552295.1 uncultured Collinsella sp. | reverse complement strand
TAGCTCCGTCTCGTGGGCTCGGAGATGTGTATAAGAGACAGGACCTACTGTGGATGGGCGCTGCGGCCGGTGAGCCCGCCTGCATCGCCACGGTGTTGCGCAACAACCTACGCTACGACAACTACGAGATCCTGGAGAACGACTACGGCATCTCGCTGCGTGAGCTTGTCGCCTTTGCCGATGCCACCTACACCGCCGGTGAGTCCATCACCCCGCTGATCAAGGCCATCAACGTGCTGCTCTTTAAGCTCGAGGGCCAGATTATCCAGCGCCACCCCGAGTTCGATATGACCGACCGCCTGTTACTCGACAAGATCGACCACGACACCGGCACGGTCACGCTCGCCGACGGCAGCGTGTGGCCGCTCACGACCAACGACTTCCCCACCGTCGACCCGGCGGACCCCTACACGCTCACGTCTCAGGAGCAGCACATTATCGACAAGCTTGTGTCCGAGTTTGTCACCGCCGATCACCTGCATCGCCATATCGATTTCCTCTACACCCACGGCTCGATGTACAAGGTCGCCAACGGCAACCTGCTCTTCCACGGCTGCGTTCCACTCAACGAAGACGGCACCTTCAGCAGCATGAACTGCCTGGGCACCTGGCACGCTGGCCGCGATTATCTCGATTTTTGCGACCACATCGCCCGCCGCGCGTGGCGCGTGGGCGACCGCGATGCCCTCGACTGGATGTGGTACCTGTGGATTGGCTTCAATTCACCCGCCAGCGGACGCCTGGTGCGTACCTTTGAGCGCGCCTATATCGCCGATAAGAGCACCTGGGTCGAGCCGATGGACCCGTACTTTACGCTTACCAAGTCGCCCTCGGTCTGCGATGATATCATGCGCGAGTTTGGCGTCGCGGCCATGGCATGCTCGCCGACCGGCCACATCATCAACGGCCACACGCCCGTTAAAACCACCAAGGGTGAGCAGCCCATCCGCGCCGAGGGCAAGCTACTGGTCATCGATGGCGGCTTCTGCCGCGCTTACCATCCCAAGACGGGCATCGCCGGCTATACGCTCATCTCGAGCTCGCGCGGCTGCCGCCTCAAGTCGCACCGGGCCTTTACGACGGTTGCCGAGGCACTCACGCGCAACGTGGACATCGAGAGCGAGACCAACCGTTTTGACCAAGCAGACCGTCGCCGCATGGTGAGCGACACCGATACTGGCGCCAAGATTCGCAGCCAGATCCAGGACCTGCGCCAGCTGCTCGATGCATATAGAAACGGTGCTATCGAGGAGCGCGCCTAGCACCACCCGCGGGGATTGGCTAAACTTGCTAAGTTTGTCATCCCCGCGGCGCTTCGGCGCCAGCTTAAGGCAGGTACCATGCAAAAGCTCCTTGCGCAGATCATGAAATTTGGCGTCGTCGGTGTCATTGCCACGGTTATCGACTTTGGCATTATGAATCTGCTCCACTACGGTCTGGGCCTCAACATCCTAATCGCCAACACCAGCGGCTTTATCATCTCACTCATCTTTAACTACCTCGCAAGCATGAAGTACGTGTTTGCGCACAAGGAAGGCATGAGCCGCCGCCGCGAGTTCATCATCTTTGTCGTGCTGTCCGTGATCGGTTTGGTGCTCAACGACGGCATCGTGCTGGCGCTCAACGCCGGCCTGGGACTCGAGGCCAATATCGCCAAGATCTGCGCCACCGCGCTTGTCATGGTCTACAACTTTGTGACCCGAAAAATCTTCCTGGAGGGCGACGAGACAAAATAGCTCGAAACCCCTGCAGCATTACGGCGCCCACGGACGACGCGCACTCAGCGCGGTATCGTCCGTAGGTGTCGCTCGTTTACGGGCAAATTTTCAACGTTTGCGGATTAGCTCTTGAAAATTTGGCGAGTTCATATAGTTCTTGGCAAAGACCTTACGTTTCCCTTGTAAAAGCTCTAAAGTATCCTCTGCTCGATTCATCAACGCATTGGATGTGATTACGTGCGCAAGGCGCTGGCACAACCTCATACCAAGCAGTTCCTCAAGTTTGCCGTCGTGGGTCTTATCTCCTTTGGCATCGACTGGGGCATGCTCATTGCGCTCGTCGAGCTGTTCCACCTCGACTTTTTGATGAGCACCACGGTTTCGTTTATCACGTCCGTCGTGGTCAACTACTGGCTCAGCATGAAGTACGTGTTCGACCACCGCGAGGGCATGAGCCGCAAGCGCGAGTTCACGATCTTCACCATCCTGTCGGTGATTGGTCTGGGTCTCAACGACCTGTACATGTTTGTGGGCGTCACGTTTTTGAGCATCGGCTACCAGGCCATGAAGGCCATCGCAACGTTTCTCGTCACCTGGTACAACTACTTCAGCCGCCGCCTCTTCCTCGAGGGCGCACGGTCGTAGTCGATTCACTATTTGCTTGAATGTATAACCGGTTGGAATTCCCGTTCCAACCGGTTTTTTTGTTTGCAGAGAGACCCGGCGACCCAGTCCCATTCGCATGAAAAACGGGCGGTCCGGATGTTGGTCCGAACCGCCCGTCTGGCGCGCTATGTCGAGGCCTCTAGCCCGTTACGTAATACCAAACAACGTTGTCGCCATTGGAGAGAACGTAGTTACTGCAGGCCGTCATGGGCGTTGTGCCGTTGACGGAGTACATCCAGCCGCTCGTGCCGCCGTACTGTTTCTCGGCCAAACCACCAATCGCGGAGACATACGTACCGTACGACGAGCCATGTGCGTTGACAGAAAGGCCCAGCGCGCACAGGGCATCGTAGACGGTAGCGCCTTCGTTAAAGGTAAAGGTGCCACCAGAGGACACAGGATTGCCCACAGAGCTCGATGTGACCGAAACCGTCACCGTAACGTAGCTAGGCTGCTGCGAGCTGCCCTGGTCGCCAGTAGAGGCGTTGCCGTTATCGGGGGCAGAAGATGCCCCGCTGGATGAGGAGGAGGCGCCAGGCGTAGAGCCGGCCCCGCCAGAAGAAGTCGAGTTCTGAGAAGTCGACTGATTGCCGTCGGTCTTTTTATTGCTGTTCTTCTCTCCAGACTTCTTGCCATCCTTGTCTTCGGACTTTTTGCTATCCGAGCCCTTGTTTGATTCCTTGTCCGAAGACTCGGACTCCTTCTTAGAGTCAGATTTATCCGAACCCTTAGACTCGTCGTTCGCACCATCCGAAGATTTGGAATCCTTGGAGCCAGCTTTACCCGAAGCGACGGTCGAGTCAGACCCCTTGGCGTCCTTCGCGACGACGCTCTCCCCCGTCACGGTCTGAACGATCCAGTCAATGGACCAGGCGCCGCTCTCGGAAGGATGGACGAAGCCCAGCGATATGACAATTAGCGCAACGCACGCGGCGGTCAGGACGCCAGCAAGCGCCTTCCGTCGAGGGGCGGACGCCGCCGAAGCGGCGCCCTGTTGCTTTGCATCGTCGAACTGAATGAACGAGGAATTTGGTTGCTTGGGGTCAGCGTCCTTGGATTTATTGGACACAGCCCTCACCTACCGACGTTTGGTGAACACGAACACGCCGACGATGGCGAGACCGATGACGCCGGCGGCAACGCCAACAATGGCGAGCGGGTTGGCGCCAGTCTCCTGCTCGGAAGCACTAGAGGGCTTCTTAGCAGTGGTCGTAGAAGCAGCACCCGTATCGGACTTGGAATCGGACTTCTTGTCGGACTTGCTGTCCTTCTTGTCAGACTTCTTGTCAGACTTCTTGTCAGACTTCTTCTCGTCCTTCTTATCGGACTTATCGGAGTCCTTCTTGTTGGGCTTGTTGTCCTTGGTCTCGGTCTTGGTCGACACCGTCGTCTTGGTCATCGGCTTATGACCCGGAGCGACAGCGCCGCCAGCCTGCTGGCCCTTCGTGCCGGAGCCGGAACCCGTGCCCGTGCCAGCGCCAGCACCGGAACCGTTGCCAGCGCCACCATTGCCGCCATTGGAGCCAGAACCGCCATTGCCGCCAGGGTTGACAGCATTCTTGGTCCACTTGGCATACAGCGTCAGATCGGCCGTCACCGGCGTACTGAAGTCATACGCCCGCGTGCAAGCCTCATCGGTGAACCAACCGCCGAAAGTGTAGCCATCGCGCGTCGGATCGGCCGGCTTGACCAGCTTGCCGTCGGCCGTAGCAACAAACTTAGTGTCGCAAGCAGACCCGCCGTTGGAATTAAAGGCAACCGTCCAAGACTCAACGGCCCCGAGCTTGAACAGCGTGCCCGAATCATTGATGTAGTACAGGCTGCCAGATGCATCGGCAATGACCGGAGAGTCACAGTACTGGTAATGGCCAGCCGCATCATAAATCTGCGTCGCCTCTGCATCACCGAGCGTATAGCGATACACGCCACCACCAGCAGAGTAGTTGACGTAATCCTTGCTATCCGCGCTGTTAACGGTGAAGTACACATAGGTCTTGCCGCCCTGAACACTCACCAGCGGAGTAGCAGCAATACCGTTGAGGCCAGCCGGCAGCGCCTTGCCGTCGGCAGCAGCGACCATCGTGGTCTTACCCGTCTTCAGGTTATAGAGAACCAGAGCAGAGCCCGTAGCCGTCTGTCCGCCGACAATCAGATTGTCACCAAACACCGCAGGGGCGCTCAGATTATTCGTAAGGCCCAGATCAACCGTCTTCTGTGCACTCAGCACACCCTTCGCCGAAAGCGAAATCACATGGAGCTTTCCGTCGTGCGTCATCTGATAGAAGGTCGAACCATTGGACGGATCGGCAATGCAATCGGCATTTGCGACAGCGCCGAGCTCCATGGTCGAAACGACATCGCCCGTCGTCTTATCAATGCACTTAAGCGTACCCGCGCTCGTAGGAACGATGGCATACTTATCCGTCAAAGCCGCACCAGTCCAGTAATAGCCCTCGGTAGGGTCGATGTTCTGCCAAGAAACTTCGCCCGTGGCAATCTTAATGCGTGCAAAGGAGCCGTTGCCGTAGGTCGCGTTGTAATTCTCGTCATACGAAATATCGACCGAGCCTACATAGACGTACTCGCCGTCCGAAACGACGGTGCAGGAGCTCTGCGTCAAATCCGTCAAACCAGGCGTCAGCCACTTGCAGATCAGCTTGTCTGCAGTAATCGCCTGGACCGCACCGCCGTTGAGCGGAACGATGATAAGGCCATTGGTATAGATCGGACGAGAAGTATAGCTCACCCTGGAGGCAAGCGGCGCAGAGGTAACCTTTTTGCCCGTGGACGAATCGATCTTAATGAGCTCGTTCTCGGTCGCGATGTACACAAAGCCGTTAGCGATGACAGGCTCGCTGCAGTTGGCATACTGCTGACCAGACTCGGCCTTCCAATCGAAGGCCCACTTAAGACCGGCGGCCTGCGCAGGCGTCTTGGCATCCGTTACGGTCGAACCGTTGCCACTGTTGCCGTAGCCGGCCCACTCGGCATCCCAATCAGGAGTCGTCGCGCTCGGGTCCACGACAATCTTGTCGGGATCGGGCATGGCCGAATCGTCGGTGGTATAGGCAAGCGTAACCTTATCGCCGCTCTTGAGCGTAATCTGATTGGCGCAGAGTAAGGAGGGCTCTCCGTTGATATACAGGTGCCAATATTTATTGGTCGCAGCATCCCAGGCATACGGCTTGTGATCGAACGGCGAGTTGATGGAATTGAGGAACCAGTACTCACCACTCTGGGAGCCGTTGTACGTAACGCCCTTGGCCTTCAGGACCGTCTCAATAAGGTTCTGAGCCGTAGAGCCCTCGGGCAGGGAAACATTGCTTGCCGAGCCCCAGCGAGTATTGTTGCCGTTGACATCGGGACCGATAACATCGACAGACCCAAGAACCTGGCCAGGAAGGGCATCGGCGTCAGCACCATACATAAAGGTGACGGCATCGCCCTCTTGGAGCTCATAGGCACCGGCGCCAACGTCGGCGAACTTGCCATTTACATAGAAGCGCCAATAGCTATTAGTCGCAGCATCCCAGCCATAGGACTTACTATCGAACGGCGAAGTAATGCCGTTGAGGAACCAGCCCCAAGACGATTCGCCAGCATCGAGAGTAAGACCGGTCTGCTCAAGGAGATCCTTGGCAGTAGAGCCCGCCTTGAGACTCGTCTGGCCCGTCGAAGCCCAAACCTGCTGCTTGCCGTCCTTGTCCTTACCAAGGACCTGAACGGAAGCATGGACGGAATCGGACGGCAACTTGTCGCCCCAGCCACCGTAGAACCACGTAACGGTATCGCCAGCATGAATGGTGACATTGTCTGCCGTGTAGTCGCTCGACTTGCCGTTGATGAACAGCTGCCAATAGGTCGAATAATCTTGGGGCGTACCCAGCTCAACACCGTTGTACTTAAGGCTCAGAATGAAGGAGCCAGCAGCAACGGCGTCGATGTCATTCGCCTCAAGCGCGACCTTCGTAAGGTCAAGTGCGCTCGAACCGGACGTCACCACATACTGCGCGTTATCGACCCAAGTCTGAGTCTTGCCCTGGGCATCGCGACCAATGACGGTCACATTTGCGGCAACCTGGTCCTTAACGACAGGGGACGCGCTACCAGCCGTATAGGCAAACTCAACCTTCTGCCCCTGGGTGAGCTTAACGCTGCTCGCGCCAACCGAGGAAGACGCACCGTCGACGAACAGCTGCCAGAAGGCATAAGTCGTCGGATCGAAGGCAAGCGTACGGCCATCGCTCGGGGATGTGATGCTTTTGAGGTAGAAACCGTATGCCGTGTTCGGATCGTAGTCTGCCTTGAAGCCCGTCTTCTGCTGCAGCTTAACGAAGGCATCCGCAGCCGTCGCGCCCTCGTCGAGCTTGAGCTGCGTGGGTGCCACCCAGGTCTGAGCCTTGCCGTCGGCATCGGTGCCGATAATCGAGAACGAGACCTCGACTTGCTTCTTGGCGACATCGCCGGTTTCTGTCGGGTTCTCTGTCTGAACGGCAGCCGCGGCGGCAGATCCTGCTTGGCCAGCGGATGCCGCTGAAGACTGCTCGCTCGCGGCAGGGCTCTCCCCCGTCGCCGAGCCTTCGTCGCCAGTTGCTGCCTTTGATGCGGCGGCACTAGCTGCAGGCGCGCTCCCAGAATCCGAAACCTCGGCGCCGCTCTGCTCAGCGGCACCGCCCGCAAGCGCTGCGTCCTCGCCCGGCGTCGTAGCCTGAGCCACAGCCTCGGCAATGCCCTCGGCGCCCTCGGCCCACAGCTGAGCCGGCGTGGTGCTGAAGGCCATCGCGAAGGCCAGGAATGCCACCAGGCAGCGCTTTGCCACGCCGCGCGCGATTACGCCACGGCGACGAAGCGAGGCACGCTGGCACTCGTCCTCAAACATATCCATTTGTCTCCTATTGTCTGTACTTGGAGCGTTGCCTTGAAGCTGCCCCACGTCATCGCGCATGTTGCGCCCGAGTTCCCCCATCGGGGTCCCCCTTCCCTCCAGAGCCCTATGCACACCGGCGGCATACGCCGCAGCCGCATGCAAGATGGGAGGCGATCCGACTTAACCTTAACGGCTCAGGCGCGCCGTCCGATCTGCGACGCGAACATCCCGAGCCAAGAGGAATTACGGTTACTGGTACAGCCGGGGACTTGCACCCCGATTCCCCCAAACGCGCAGGAAAACCGCGCATTCGTGCGTCTCCGCACCACCATCTAGGCCATCGATTAAAACCGTCAATATGCTATCACGCAAAAGGGCCTCGCACGCAGGCGAAGCCCAAGGTAAAAGCTATTGTTTGCGAAAGGAAAATGCGGTGACGGTCGCAGCCTCTAGTGCTTGCCGCCGTGGCTGTTGAGCCAGATATTGCGGCCCAGCATAAGCGCCAGCACCAGCGCGCTCACGTAGCCCATAAAGCCAATGACCGGGATACCAAACACAACCGGCTCGATGCGCGCGTAGTACACCACCGACGAACCGATAAACAAGCCGGCGATAACAATAGCCATCGACATGCGGTCGATAATTCCACCCAGCTGTCGCAGCGCCTTATCGCTGCTCATGATCTGCGTGTTCACCTTAAGCTGGCCGCGTGTGAGCATGCGCGAAGCCAAGCCCAGATACTCGGCCGCCTCGAGCGAGCCCTTCGCCGCGCGATAACTGCTCGCTGCAAAGTCGCGGCTCATCTCGCGCATGCGGGCGTAGGTGCTCTTCTCGTTTTTGATGTGCGTCTGGATGATCTGGATCATGTTGACGTTGGGCATGTACTCGGTCAACAGGCCCTCGAGCGTCACCATGCCGCGGGCGAACATCGTCACCACGCTCGGCAGCTCAACGTCATTTTTGCGCGCGAGGTTTAACAGCGAAGTCAAAAACTCGCCGATATCTAGGTCCTTAAGGTCAAGGCCCGCAAAGTCAGCCACGATAAAGTCCAAATCGGACAAAAAGGCCGAATGATCGAGCTCAGCCGAGTCGCCACGCGTCACGGCGAAGCGCATGAGCGAATCCTTGAGCTTGGGCACGTCGCCCTCGGCCACGGCGAAAATCATGTCCTTGACGATACCGCGGTCGTGGCTCGACATGCGTCCGACCATACCCAAGTCGATAAAGTAAACGATACCGTCTTTGAGGATGATGTTTCCCGCATGCGGGTCAGCATGGAAAAAGCCGTCATCGAGCACCTGCGTCGAGTAGTCCTCGACGATTGCGGCACCGATCTTTTCCAAGTCATAGCCCTCGGCCACCAAGCGTTCAGGATCGGCGATCGAAATGCCGTCGACGTAGTCCATAACCACCACGTGTTCGGTGCACAGGTCCAGATAGGATTTAGGGCACGTCACGCCATGAACGCTCTTATGGAACTCGTAGAAGTCGTTGAGGTTTTTGGCCTCGGCCAAAAAGTTGGTCTCCTCGCGAAACGAGGTCCACAGCTCCTCGACCACGCCGTGCAGGTCAACGAATTGATCGGTGTTGACGAACTTGGAAACGATACGCACCACCGAGCGGATGATATCGATGTCCTGCGCCATAACCTGCTGCGCACCGGGGCGCTGCACCTTGACGGCCACGTCCTCGCCCGTCACCAGACGAGCGCGGTGCACCTGCGCGAGCGACGCGCTACCGAGCGGGTTGGGGTCGATCGCATCGAACATCTCCCCCAGGCGCAGGCCGTATTCTTCTTCCAGACAGCTGAGTACGACCTCGTACGGCACCGGCTCCACGTCGGAGCGCAGACGACGCAGCTCGTCGCAAAAGCGCTGCGGCAGAATCTCGGACCGGTTGGCCAAAATCTGCCCCATCTTGACGAACATGGGGCCGAGTTCCTCGAGCAGGCGGCGCAAACGAACCGGCGTGAGGTTATCCCACACGCGGTACTTTTTGACCAGGCGTACAATCTGCCCAATGCGTTCGCGACGACCCGCCGGCGTGAGCTGGTATTCCTCGTCCGGCGCCATCGCGTCGGGCTCCTCGGGCACCATATCGACG
>URZB01000048.1 GCA_900552295.1 uncultured Collinsella sp. | reverse complement strand
GCGTCAGATGTGTATAAGAGACAGGTGACAACAATGGTCTTGGCACCGGAGACGGAGGTAACGACACCCGTACGGACCTTACGCGAGTTACGCGAATCAGTCATGTTCTCTCCTTAGGTCCTACTCGGCGACAGCGGACTTCTCCGCTGCGATCTCGCGGGCGCGCTGCTCCGTGAGGACGCGAGCGATGTCCTTCTTCACGGTGTTGACGCGAGCGGTGTTGTCCAGCTGGCTGGTAGCCATCTGGAAACGAAGGTTAAAGAGCTCGGCGCGCATTTCCTTCAGCTTCTCAACGAGCTGAGCGTCCGAGAGCTCACGAATCTCTGCGGGCTTCATTAGTTCTCCTCCTTGGCGGCGGCGGCGTCCTCAGCAGCCCACTTGGCCTCGAGAGCGGCCTCCTCAGCCATCTCCTTCTCGATGCGCTGCTCAGCGTTCTTGGCAGCAACAATCTTGGTCTTGATGGGGAGCTTGTGCTGCGCAAGACGCAGAGCCTCGCGAGCGACCTCCTCGGGAACACCCTTGACCTCGAACATGATGCGGCCGGGCTTGACGACGGCCACCCACTCCTCGGGGTTACCCTTACCAGAACCCATGCGAGTCTCGGCAGGCTTCTTGGTGATGGGCTTATCGGGGAAGATCGTGATGTAGACACGACCGCCACGCTTCATGTAGCGGGTCATGGCAATACGAGCGGCCTCGATCTGACGGTTGGTGATCCAATGGGCCTCGAGAGCCTGGATACCAAACTCGCCGAAATGCAGCTCGGTATTACCCTTGGCCTGGCCCTTCATGGAGCCACGCTGCACCTTGCGGTGAAGAATACGCTTAGGGGCAAGCACTACTGACCCCTCCTCTCGGAGTTACGACGACGAGGACGGGAAGAGCCCTCGAGTGCAGGGTTGGGAACAGGCTGGCCCGGGAGCTTCTCGCCCAGGTAAATCCAGACCTTCACGCCGCAAGCGCCCATGGTGGTGCTGGCGACAGCCGTGCCGTAGTCGATCTTGGCACGGAGGGTGTGCAGAGGCACGCGACCCTCGCGGTACCACTCACGACGGCCCATCTCGGCACCGCCGAGACGACCGGAGCACTGGATACGGATGCCCTTAGCGCCGGCCTTGCGGGCGGACTGGACAGCCTTGCGCATAGCGCGACGGAAGGCAACGCGGCCCTCGAGCTGCTCGGCGATAGACTGAGCAACGAGGTTGGCGTCGAGCTCGGGGCGCTTGATCTCGACAACGTCGACGGAGAGCTGGCCCTTGGAGACGCCAGCGACCTTCTCGAGCTCGGTGCGGAGGGTATCGATCTCGGCACCCTTCTTACCGATGACAACGCCGGGGCGAGCGGTGAGGATAATGACCTTCACCTTGTCGCCAGCGCGCTCGATCTCGACGCGGGAGACAGCTGCGCGGGAAAGACGCTTCTCGAGGTACTTGCGGATCTCGAGATCGTTCCGAGGGTCTTAGCGTAATCCTTCTCTGCGAACCAGCGGGAGCGCCAGTTCTCGGTGATGCCAAGACGGAAGCCGGTGGGGTAGACTTTCTGACCCATACAGCTTTACGCCTCCTTTCGAGGAGCAACGACGACGGTGATGTGGGAAGTACGCTTCAGAATGCGAGAAGCGGAACCCTTGGCGCGGGGACGGATGCGCTTAAGCGTCGGACCCTCGTCAACATAGGCAGCGGCGACAACCAGGTTGTCGGCACGCAGACCGTTGTTGTTCTCGGCGTTCGCAACGGCGGAACGGAGAACCTTCTCGACATCCACGGCGACGGCGCGGTCGCAGAAGTGGAGGATGTCGAAGGCCTGAGCGACAGGCTTGCGGCGGATCAGATCGACCACCAGGCGGGCCTTGCTGGGGGAAACACGCACGTACTTAGCGACGGCGCGAACCTCGGTGGCCTCAGTTTCAATAGACTTAGTTGCCATTTACGGTTAACCCCCTATTTGGCCTTGTGGCCACGGAACGTACGAGTCGGCGCGAACTCGCCGAGCTTGTGACCAACCATGGACTCGGTAACATACACGGGCACATGCTTGCGGCCGTCGTGGACGGCGATGGTGTGACCAACCATCTCGGGGAAGATGGTGGACGCGCGGGACCAGGTCTTCACGACGTCCTTCTTGCCAGCCTCGTTCATCGCGGTGATACGCGAGAGAAGGCGAGTCTCCACGAACGGGCCCTTTTTGAGACTTCTGCTCATAAGTGCTTTCTCCTAAAACTCGGTATCCGAAATTACTTCTTACGGCGACGAATGATGTGCTGGTTCGAGACCTTCTTCTTCTTGCGCGTACGAAGGCCCTTCGTCGGCTTACCCCAGGGGGTAACAGAGGGACGACCAGAGGTGTGGTTCTTGCCCTCGCCACCGCCGTGCGGGTGGTCGACAGGGTTCATGACGGTACCGCGGACGGTCGGGCGCACGTTCATGTGACGCTTACGGCCGGCCTTGCCGATGACGATGTTGGAGTGATCGGCGTTGCCGACCTCACCGACGGTGGCGCGGCAGGTAACGAGGATGCGGCGCATCTCGGAGGAAGGCATACGGACGATGGCGTACTTGCCCTCCTTACCCATCAGCTGGCAGGAGTTACCGGCGGAACGGGCGATAGCGGCGCCCTTGCCCGGCTGGAACTCGACGGCGTGGATGAGCGTACCGACGGGGATGTCGGCGAGGGGCAGAGCGTTGCCCGGCTTGATGTCGGCGTCAGAACCGGACATGATGGTCTGACCGACCTCGAGGCCCTTGGGGGCCAGGATGTAGCGCTTCTCACCGTCAGCGTAGTGCAGCAGAGCGATGCGAGCGGAACGGTTCGGATCGTACTCGATCGTGGCAACCTTGGCGGGCACGCCGTCCTTGTTGCGCTTGAAGTCGATCACGCGGTAACGACGCTTCACGCCGCCGCCCTGGTGGCGGGTGGTGATGCGGCCGTTGTTGTTACGACCGGCCTTCTTGGGCAGGGGCTCGAGAAGAGACTTCTCGGGCTTGGTGCAGGTGATCTCGGAGAAGTCGGAGATCGTCTGCCAACGCCTACCAGCGGAGGTCGGCTTAAGGTGCTTTACAGCCATTACAATCCCTTTCAATAGGAATCCGTTAGCCATCGCAGACAGGGATTCGAGGTTCTGCCTCGGGTGCGATGACACCGGACGTATACACGGTTCCGGGCGTGTCCATTTTATACGCCCAAAACCTTGAGCTCCCGCCTCCCCTATTTGGGAGGCATGAGCTCACTCAACAGCAGCGAGTCTTAGGCCTGGTTGCCAAAGACCTCGATGGTGTCGCCCTCGGCCAGCGTGACGATGGCCTTCTTCCAAGAACGGGTCTTGCCGGCGACATAGCGCACGCGCTTGGTCTTGGGCTTGACCGTCAGGGTGTTCACGCGAACGACCTTGACGCCGAAGATCTCCTCGACAGCGTCCTTGATCTGATACTTGTTAGCATCCTTGGCGACCTCGAACGTGTACTTGTTCAGCTCCATGCCGGAGAAGGAACGCTCGGACACGATCGGACGGATGATGATCTCGTGGGCGGTCATTTATGCAAGCACCTCCCCGAAGTGAGCGGCGATGTCGGCGGGCATCAGCACAGCGTTGTTGTTGACGAGATCGTAGGTGTTGGCCTCGTCAGCGGTGATGATGAACGTCTTGGGAATGTTGCGGAACGACAGGTAGGCGTTGACGTCCTCATCGCGAACGATGATGGTCAGACGCTTGCCCTCAAGACCGAGGGCCTTGAGCATGGCGACGGCAGCCTTGGTGGAAGGCTTCTCGAAGCCGTAGTCGTCGACGAGCACGAGCTCGCCATCGGCCAGCTTGGCGGACAGCGCGGAGCGCATAGCCAGCTTGACCTCCTTGTTGTTCATACGCTTAGCGTAGGAACGGGGCTTGGGGGCGAAGACAACGCCACCGTGACGCCACTGGGCAGCACGGATGGAACCCTGGCGGGCACGGCCGGTGCCCTTCTGACGCCAAGGCTTCTTGCCGCCACCGGAAACCTCAGAGCGACCCTTAGCAGACTGGGTGCCCTGACGCCAAGAGGCCATCTGGCACTTGACGATGTGGTGCATAACGTGGATGTTCGGCTCGATGCCGTACACCTCAGCGGCGAGCTCGGCCTCGGCGACCTTCTTGCCCTCGCTGTTCTTTACTTCAAACTTTGCCATTTAAGTGTTCTCCTTGGTATGACGCTGGGCTAAATGGGCTGGGCCCTTAGGCCATACGGATGGCGACGAGACCATTCTTGGCACCCGGGACAGCGCCCTTGACCAAGATGAGGTTCTGCTCGGCATCGATGCGGACAACGGAAAGGTTCTTGACGGTAACGCGCTCGTTACCCATGTGACCGGCCATCTTGACGCCCTTGAGGACGCGCGCAGGATAGGCGCACTGACCGATAGAACCGGGGTGACGCTGGAAGTGAGAACCATGCGTCATAGGACCGCGGCGCTGACCCCAGCGCTTGATGCGACCCTGGAAGCCCTTACCCTTGGAGGTACCGATGACGTCGACCTTCTCGACATCAGCGAAATCAGCGACGGTGACGACCTCGCCGACCTTGTGCTCCTCGCCGTTCTCGACGCGGACCTCACGAAGGAAGCGGACAGGCTCGACGCCAGCCTTGGCGAAGTGACCAGCCATGGGCTTGTTCACGTTCTTGGCCTTGATGTCGCCGAAACCGATCTGGACGGCGTCATAGCCGTCGGTTGCCTGAGTTTTAACCTGCGAGACAGCGCAGGGGCCAGCCTGGATGACCGTGACGGGAACGACGTTGTCGTCCTCGTCCCAAACCTGGGTCATGCCAATCTTGCGGCCGAGAATCATGCTGATCAAGATATGATCCCAACTCTCGCGTGGTCTTGGGACAATGCGTACACCACCGAGCGTACGCCCCTAGAGGACCACTACTTACACGACGTGCTCCCCAGCCTTGTATTTCGCCCGGACTACCTGACAACCCTATTAAGCAGGCATTTTGTCCAGCCAGAATACTCCCCTGGTTACACACAGCTGTTTAGTATACACGGCTGCGGGCGTATCCATCGAGATTCATATTTCACTCACATTGTTTACGCAGGTAAAGTGCGTGGCACGTTCCCAGTGTGCGGCGGAGGGGGCGGGCCTGAGACATATTAAGGTTGCTGCTCTACAGTCCTGCTCACGACGGAGAGCACATTAAGTGCTCTCCTGTTCGTGCGGAACTCGCGACAACCTTAATATGTCTCAGGCCCGCCCCCTCCGCCGCACACTGGGAACGCCACGGTGATGTCTGCTTAACTCTGCTCGCTCAGCTAATTACTTTGTTGGGGATCCACTATTTGCTGGAGGGTGAACTTGCGTTGCATTGACTCGCCTTCTGCTTGTGGCTTTGCCTCATCAAAATCGAAGATCATGATGGCGCAGTTGGGGAGTTTTGTTGGGAGCCCGAAGCCCTCTGGGGCTGCAGCCTTTATGAATTGGCGGCTGGCGCTGCCGTGGCTTACTGCTAGGAGGGTTTCGATGCCCTCGGCGCCCATGATATTGGTGAGGGTGTCTACCATGCGCTCTTGCAGTGCCTGGCTTCCTTCTCCTCCGAATGGGATTAAGTCCTCGCCTGGATCCCAGACGTCGGTGGGCAGGGCGTCGTGGGGGCCTTCTTCGAAGGTGCCGTAGCTGCGCTCGATAATGCCTTCACAGGGCTCGACTGCTGCGTCCGGGCCGAGGAGCTCGCATGCGACGAGACTTGCCGTGTCCATGGCTCGGCCCAAAGGTGATGAGACCACTTTGTCGGGGACGACGCCGTGGGCCTTGAGCCATGCGGCTGCCATTCCCGCTTGTTTGCGGCCCAGGTCGGTCAACGGTGAATCGCAGCGGCCCTGGACGAGCTTTTTGACGTTGAATTCCGTCTGGCCGTGGCGGAGCAGATACAGCCTCTTCATATTCTCCCCTTCTGTATAACTTGCTTTGCCGGCACAGCCCTACTCGTGGGTATGCCCTACGTAGTCTTCGTCGATCGTAATCTTGGCAATCGACTTGGGATATTCCGATTCGACCCGTTGTGCCAGCGCGTGCTTTAAGTCTTCGGCACTCATCTGCAGATCCGAGGGACGCACGCAGTCAAAGATCACGTTGGTGTGCGTAGGACCCGGCACACAGCGTAGGTCATGAATCGAGAGGCGGTTATCGATCTCCTGAGCCATGGCGTGAATGCGCAAGCGCATGCTCGCCACCTTGGGGTCATCGGTCACGATGGGATCGTAGTGAAGCGTGACGATCATGCCGTCTTCGTCCCTAAACGACTGCTCGATGTTATCGAGCGTGTCGTGGCTTTCCAGCGGGCTGGCCTCGGCCGCCATCTCGGCGTGCGCACTTGCAAACTTCCTGCCCGGGCCGTAGTCGTGAACCATCAAATCGTGAACGCCCAAAACGCCGGGATAGCTCATGATCTTCTCTCGAATGTGCTTGACCAGCTTAGGATCGGGTGACTGGCCCAAAAGCGGGCTCACCGTATCTTGAATAAGTTCAAGGCCGCTCCAGCCAATATAGGCGCCAACGGCAAGGCCAACCCATGCGTCAAGATTGATGTGCGTCACCTGCGAAACAATCGCACATGCCAGCACGGCGCCTGTGGCAAGGACATCGTTCTTGGAATCCTGCGCGGTCGCATGCAGCGTCTCGGACTCAATGCGATCGCCGAGCTTTTGGTTGAGGGCCGCCATCCAGAGCTTTACGACCATCGAAAGCACTAGAACTGCCACCAGGGCAAGCGAGAACTCGACAGGTTCGGGGTGGATGATGCGCTCAACCGAGGACTTCACCAGCTCAACGCCGATCAGCAGCACGAGCGCCGCCACGACCAGACCCGAGAGATACTCGTAGCGGCCATGTCCGTAAGGATGCTCGGGGTCCGCCGGCTTGCTCGCCAGCTTAAAGCCCAGCACGCTCACGATATTCGAGCTGGCATCGGACAGGTTGTTCATGGCATCCGCCACAATCGAAACCGATCCCGACAGCACACCAATTGCGCCCTTCGCAGCACAAAGCGCAACATTAGCGAGAATACACACCATGCCCGTCAACGTGCCCACGCGCGCACGGTCGCCCTGCGCACGACGAACGATCCACTCGACCATCTTCATCAGCCCCCACGGTACTGCCTACATATATCTATTGCTCAAACGGATTGTAGTGTAGCCACTTTGTCCTTCAGATACAAAAAGGCCGCGACCCACACGGGCCACGGCCTTGGAGCATGGCAAAGGAATCGTCCTTGTGTCGCACAGGTTTACGCGCTTACTTCGGCCACGCTCTTCGAGGTTTCGGGTGAATCGGCTCCGTCCCCCATCGTCTGTCCCTTCGCCGGCACCACGCCAAAGCAGTAGCTCAGCGCCGCAGACACCGCAAATGCCACACCGCCGGCAGCGCAGCACCACAGCAGGTTCGAGATGCCGCCCGTGGCAAAGCCAATGACCATGAGGACATTCGTCATGCCGATGGTATAGGCCGTAACGTGGCCCACGGCTGCAACAAGGCCTCCGACGGCGCCGCCAATGGCCATGCACGTCAGGCACCTGCCATATTTAAAGCCGCAACCGTACAGCGCCGGCTCGCTTACGCCGCCAAGAACACCCGAGATTGAGTAGCCCAGCATGAGCGCCTTCTCGTCCTTATCCGCAACGCGAAGCGACGCGCCAAAGGGCATGCCCCAAACGGCGAACGTTGCCATCGTCGCGGCGATGAGGATGCACGAATCCGTTCCCACACTCATAAACTGTGCATAGGCGAGCGATAGGACAACGTTGCTGACGCCCGCGATCTTAAGGAACTCCCAGCCCGCGGCAAGCCCCATGAGCGTGAGCAGCGACACGATGCCACCGGAATTGCCAAGCATAAACATAAGCTGGCCCAACAGCATGCCCCAGATAGCTGCCCGCCGGTGCCGTGATACACAGCGAAACCGGAACCATGACAAGCATGGTCGCAAACGGAACGAACGAAAACGCCACGGCCTTAGGGATAACGCGCTGAAAGAAACACTCCACTCGCCATAGCACGGGCACCGAGATGAGAACCGGAATAACAGTCGTCGTGTAATCGTTGACCGGCGCGGGAAGTAAACCATACACGGAAGCCATCGATGCCCCCGTCGTCGATGCGGCATCGACGAGCTTAAGCAGATCGGGCGCAATCAATACGCCGCCCAGCATCATGCCCAGCTGCTCCGAGCAACCGAGCTGGCGGGCGGCCGCCCAACCAAGATAAATGGGCAAAAAGTAGTAGCCGGCGTTATAGAGCCAACTGTAGAACAGGCGATAGATTTCGGAATCGGCAGACCACAGGCCCAGCATGCCTTCGCCCATAATGACGGCGACGGTACGAAACAGCGCCGCACAGACAATAAACGGCAGCGCCGACATCATGCTTTTGGACAGATAGTCCACCACGGCCATGGCGTTTGATGAAACCGTCGTTGTAAACGAGGTGTTAGAAACTTGTGACATGGAACGCCTTTCCCAATGTGACATGCGGGCTGTCCCCTTGTCACATCGTGCGGTACTGACCGATTGCGCGGTACTTTTCGTAGCGGAGGTTTGTGAGGGTCGCGTCGTCGAGCCGCCCAAGTGTATCGAAGGCATCAAATGCCGAGGACATGACGGCACCGGCGATCTCCTCATGCGACAGACCCCTATCGTCAACAATGCCGTCGATGATGCCGAGCGCCAACAGGTCGGGAGCCGTGAGCTTAAGCGCCTCGGCGGCCTCATTCGCGCGCTCGGTATCCTTCCACAGGATCGACGCACAGGCCTCAGGGCTCACGACCGAATAGGCCGAGCTCGAGAGCATCAGGATGCGGTCGGCCACGGACAGCGCCAGCGCGCCACCAGAGCCGCCCTCGCCTGTCACCACCGAGACAATCGGCGTCTTAAGGCCGCTCATCTCCATGAGGTTCTGGGCAATCGCCTCACCCTGGCCGCGTTCCTCGGCACCGATGCCGCAAAACGCGCCCGAAGTATCGACCAGGCACAGAACCGGTCGACCAAACTTTTCGGCCTGGCGCATCAGGCGACGCGCTTTGCGGTAGCCCTCGGGATGTGCCATACCAAAGTTGCGACGCATGCGCTCTTTGGTCGTGGTGCCGCGCTCGATGGCGATGACCGTTACGGGGCGTCCGTCTTTCCAGCCAATGCCAGCCACCACAGCAGCGTCGTCGCCAAAGTAGCGGTCGCCGTGCAGCTCCACAAATCCATCCAGGCCCAGCGAGATCATCTCGCCTGCCGTGGTGCGATCTGCCGAGCGGGTCTGCTTGACAATCTCGAGCGCGGTTTTTGGTGCGGCCGAGCGCTTGAACAAGTGTCCCAGCTTTTTGCCGCGGCGACCCGTATGCACGATCTCATGCG
>URZB01000047.1 GCA_900552295.1 uncultured Collinsella sp. | reverse complement strand
TGTAGCTCCGTCTCGTGGGCTCGGAGATGTGTATAAGAGACAGCGCTGCGCTTTTTCATCTCACGTGCCTCCCCGCACACAAACTCGCACGGGCCGAGGGGCCCGTGCGAAAATCAACGATTACAGCTTAGCCGAGTTTTTCTTGCAGATAGGCTGCGACCTGGTCAATCGGCATCTGATCAAATTTGCATAGCACCTGATCATCCGCCAGAAGCTGCATGGTCTTTGCCAAAAACTCCAGATGGTCGCCTGGGGCTATGGCAAGATTGAAGATATGGCGGGTCTTGACCGTCTCCTCGTCATCATCCATACGCCTGAACTCCACTGGCTCGGCCAAGCGCGCATAGCATAGGGCGCTCTTGAGAATAGCCTCGGACTTGCAATGCGGGAGCGCCACGGGGATCTGGGTGCAAATGCCCGTAGGATAGTCGGCCTCGCGATCGATGCAACCCTGGGCAAACGCATCGGTCACATAGCCGGCACTTTCGAGCGCAGCGCCACAGAGACGGATTGCCTCGACGGCCGTCGTCGATGCCCCCTCGATAGCGATGAAGCCCTTGGTTTGCTCAGACGACCCGGCATGTTGCGCAGAAGCAGAGATGTTCTCACTCATTGCGCACCTCCCTAGATGCCCATGGCCTTAGCGATAAAGGACACGATCAGATTGCCGGGGTTATAACCAAAGTGCGACGCGGTAACCATGTGGCCGCCGGCATCGATGCCACAAGCCGTAAGCATCTGCGTCGCGTAAGGCGCAAACATATTAGCAAAGAAGAGCATGAGATACATGAACACGGCCATGCAGACAAGTGTACGGAAGACGTTGCCCTTGCTGGCGAGCACGGCCATAGGCGCAACGTAGCAGACCTCGGCCAAAATCGCCGCCGGGAAGAAGCGCATGTCAGGGACAAGGAAGGCCAGGCCCACCGTCACGGGAATCATGATAGCCGTGCAGGTAATGCAGCACGGGTCGCCCAGAGCAAGCGCAATATCCATGCCCACATAAATGTTCGCATCGGGGTCGATATGATTCTTCACAAACTCGTTAGCGCCGGCGCCGATGGGAGCGAGGCCCTCCATCATGATGGCAACCATACGCGGGAGCAGCACCATAACGGCTGCCATGCCTGCGCACATCTTGATGATGGTGGCCGCATCCTGCTGCGTCATAAGACCCAGAAAGCCGCCCACAAACAGGCCGATAATCGCGGGGTCGCCCAAGATACCGATCTTTTGGGAAAGGGTGTCTAAGTCGAGGTCAATCTTATTTAGACCGGGAATATGATCGATAACCCAGTTGATGGCAGCAGCCATGGGATACTCGTAAACGATGTAGCCAAGGCAGGTGCAAGCCGTACCGTCAAGGCCAAAGAACTCGCCCCACTTGGGCGCAACCTTTTCGGCCGCAAAGAGCGTCACAACAGAAAGGGCGACCGCGACGAGAAAGCCAATTATCGCATTGCCAAAAAGCACGTAGGCAAGGGCGCCCGGCACCAAGAAGTGCATAAAGTTCCAGATGTCGACATTGAGCACCTTGGTCACCTTGAGGCGCAGCAAGATAATGTTAATGATCACGATGGCGGGAATGGCAAACACGGCAAACGGCGTGGTCCAGCTCGCACCGCCCAGAGCGGCAAAGCCGATTTCGGCCACATCGTAGCCCGATCCCATGGCCGTATAGTAATCGAGCGCAGGCTGGATGGTGCTCAGCAGAAAGTTGATGGTGAGCACCACGCCCTGAAAGCCGATACCAACCAAAAGGCCAGCGCGGACGGCTTGGCTAGGCTTCATCCTAAAGAACAGGCCCAGAAGGGCGATAACGACGGGCAGCATAACCGAAGCGCCCAGATTGATGAACTCCTTAAAAAAGGAGAGCGCGATATCCATGAGATTCTCCTAAGGGGTTAATGGTGGGGGGATTGCTTTGGCACCGCGACACAGCCCGCGGTGCCGGCTATTGGCAGGCGCGTTTACTCGGCCTGGACCTTTTTGAGCAATGCAGTCAGATCAGCGACGCACTTGTCCTTGTTGATGCCGCTAATGAGCGGAAAGACGCTCAGGAAGGGGCGCTCAAGCGGCTTGCGGTAGTTGGTGGTAGTGCAGACGATATCGACATCGTACTGTTTGACACCCACCTCGCCGATCGTACCCTTGAAAATCTGGACCGGAACGCCGGCAGCCTCGGCAATCTGCTTGACCTCTGCCTGAGCAACCGTAGAGGTTGCGACGCCGCTTCCGCAGGCAACCAGTACCTTAACCGTGTTCTTAGCCATGATGTTCTCCTCTTGCGTTTGCACGAGCGCAGCTCGCGCGGTGTGGTTTGTTGTGGGGCTCGGCCGCCTCCCCATCTGCTGACTGAAGCATACGGCGAAGGCTGCGAGCGGTTTAGCCCAATCATACCGAGTAGCCGCCGACCGGTTTTTGACTAATCGGCGGCTCGCTCGATTACAGGGGGGGGTTATCGAAACGCAGGGGCCCGCACTAGTGCATGGGCGAATGGGTCCCGACGTTTTGACCATAATTCACATAGATGCCCGTATCACGTTACTTAGGATAGGAACGCAGCTCGTCGATAATGTCCTTGTAGCTGCGGTCCTTACCAAAGAGGCCGGCGTTTCCCAGGCAGAAGCCATCGACGCCCGCCTTCCACAGATCGCGCACGCTCTCCATGGACACGCCGCCATCGACCAGGATTTTGTAGCCATACTCATCCTTGTGCTCAACGAGTTTCTTGATCTTCTCGTCGACAAAAGAAAGCGCCTTCTGGCCCGCAAAGCCGGGGTTCACGCGCATCACAAGGACGTAATCGCAGACGTTGAGAGACTCCTGAATGGTCTCGAACGAAGTGCAAGGGCTGATAGCCAAGCTCGACTTGGCACCGAGGTCACGAATGTGCTGAAGGGTACGGGTGATCTGGGTGTCGTTTTCGCCATGGACATGCACAATCTGTGCGCCCAGCCCAACAAACATATCGATGTACTTGGGAGCATCCTGAACCATCAGGTGTACATCGCAGACCTTGCCGGTGAGTTCCTTGATCGCCTTGACGTCCTGCGGACCCAGCGCGATGTTAGGAACAAACGTGCCGTCCATGATGTCGAGGTGATACAGGTCCACGCCTGCCTCATCAAGCTCTTTGACGAGCGCGCTCAGATTCTTGTAATCTGCGCAATTCATGCAAGCGCCGATAATCTTCTCTCCGTCTTTCCAATCCTTAGGCTCCATGATTGCTTCCTTTCTTGTTGGATTGCTTTTTGCTGCTTCGCGGCCGGCTCTCCTTTGGGCTCAGCACGCGCCAATGGCCTTCTTTAGGAGACGAGAGGGCGACCAAGCTGCCATACGTTACAAAGCCCCTGCTCCCCCACTCGTTCTCGAGCATCTTTAGCGCTCGCAGTCGATGAGGATCTTGCCTTTGACAAGACCGGGGGTACGGTATTGATCAAACGCCTCGGAGATCTTCTCGAGCGGATACTTGGCAAAAATGTGCCCCTCGTCATAGGGAATCATGCCGTTCTTGTAAGCCTCGGCTGTGAGCGTCCATTCATGCCCCGGGAAGGGAGCGGTGTAGCCGAGCCACGACCCGGTGAGTTTAAATTCCTTGCGATTGAGCTTTTCCCACTCGCCAACAGTAAATGTGAGCTCGCGTGTGGGCTTACCGATGAGGCACGCCTCGCCCTTATTGCCCACGACTTCAAAGACCATATGCATGGTGGCGTTAGCACCGGCCGTCTCGTAGACGTAGTCGTAGCCGCGACCATCTGTGATGGCAGCAACCTGGTCGCGCCAATCGTCATCCATAGAATTGACGGTACTCGTGGCGCCCATGTGGCGCGCGAACTCAAGACGCTCGGGTATCACATCAAACACCGTGACTTCACGCGCGCCAAAGGCACGGGCCCACTGTGCCGTAATGATTCCAATGGTGCCGCCGCCAAGCACTGCCACGGTCTTACCGCCCTTGAAGTCAAGACGCTCAAGGCCGTGAAGAGCAATGGTGGTAGGCTCAATCAACGCTGCCTGCTCAAAGCTCACCGAGTCATCGAACTTAACGGCGCAGACAGCAGGGATGCACACGTACTCGGCAAAGCTGCCAAACTGGCGGGTACCGATAAAGCTGTAATGCTTGCAAAGCGAATAATCTCCGCGCTGGCAATCCTCGCACTCCATGCAAGGGACCAGCGGCGCGCCTGCTACGCGATCGCCGACCTTGAGCTTCTCGACGCCCTCGCCGACCTCGGCGATGGTGCCCGAGAACTCATGGCCCAGCACGTTGGGATAGTAATGGCAGGCATCACCCAGGACGCGCGGAACATCCGATCCGCAAATGCCCGAGTATTTGACCTTGACGAGGACCTCACCCGCTTTGGGCGCGGGCTTTTCGATCTCCTCAAAACGGATGTCGTCCTTTGCGTGAACCACGCCGGCCCACATTTTTTGGCACTGTTCGCACACGATTGAACCTCCTTGCCTTGCCGCCGGCTCCGCGCCAGCTGGTCTTTGCTTGACAAGGACAGATTACGTTTGCGCAGGTAGAAGCAACAGTCCAATGCGTGTAACCGCCGTTGGCGGGAATTGTGCACAATACAGCGACGCAAAGTGGCCCCGAAGCGACGAATGCTCCGGGGCCACTACAGTTGCAGCTTGGGACGGATGCAGTTTTACCCCTCAATAAAAGGCTAAATCCGGGTTCGCCCCTCTATTTGGTACGCGACCGACGATTGAACATCAAGTTGCCGCTTTGGCAGACTTGCAGCGTCGAGTCGTTACGCGGGCTGGCAAACCCGCGTAACCTTAGAGCTCGGTAACCTCAACCGCGGTGTAGACCTCGCCCCACTTTTCGATGACGAGGTGGCCGGTCTTGGGATCCATGGCGTTGAGCTTACCGCAGGTGTTGGCGGTCTTGAGGACCGTCACGTCATCCGCACCCGCGGCGATGGCATGCGCAAAACCAGCGATGGTCGAGTCACCCGAGCCGGTAGCATTGACCGCGGGGATGTTGGGCGTCTTGGCACGAAAGGCACGGCCATTATGGAAGCCCACGGAGCCCGCTGCGCCCATGGACACAACGACCCAGGGAATGTCAGCAAAGCGCTTATCGGCAGCAAGAGCCTCGCGCAGGGCGTCAACGTCCTCGGTAGTAAAGCTCGTGCCCAAAAGGCCGTTGATTTCGATAAGGTTGGGCTTGACGAGCTCGGGCTTAACATCGCTCTCAAGCGCCGCGTCGAGCGAGGCTCCCGAGGTGTCGAGCAGCACCTTGGCGCCGGCCTCGGCCGCAATCTTAACGAGCTCGGCATAGTAGCCAGCCTCAACGCCACGCGGCAGGGAACCAGAGAGCGTCACAACGCTAGCCTGGGCAGCGAGCTCGCGGAACTTGGCCGTAAAAGCCTCGAGCTCCTCGGGCGCAATCTGAGGGCCGCTCTCAAGCAGCTCGGTCTGGTTGCCCTCGTGAAGGATATTGAGACAGATGCGAGTCTCGCCCTTGATGGGCACAAAGTCGTTCTTGACGCCATCGGCATCCATGAGCTCGACCATGTAGGCACCCATGTGGCCGCCGAGGAGGCCCGTGGCCACCACGTCATCGCCCAGCTGCAGCAAAACGCGGCTCACGTTGAGACCCTTGCCGCCGGCGGTCTTTTCGGGCGTTACACGGTTGACGTCGTCGATGGTGAGTTTATCGAGCTGGTAGCGGGTATCGACAGACGGGTTCATTGTTACGGTAAGGATCATGATGACTCCTATTCTGGGGCCTCTCGAACGGCTCCGTTTCTGGGGCCTCTCGGAACTGCCCCGTTTTGTTGCTCAGGGCTCTAGAGAATCTCAATCGAGAAGCCGCGCGCGATGGTCTCACCCGGCTTGGCAACAAGGCACCCGCGCTTGTGCTCGAACACATCGTCCTCGTCAGAACAGGTCGAAAGACCACCCCACGGCTCCACGGCCACAAAATCGCCCTCGGGCTTGCCCCATACGATAAGGTAAGGCATGTCGGAAAACGTCAGGCGCAGGCCCTTCTCCTCGTCTTTCTTGACATAGTCAACCACGTGGCTGTTAAGCACATCAAAGATGGTCTCGGCAAAATCAAAGAGCTCGTGCGTGAGCGGCAGGTCGCAGCCCTGCATGGGGTTGGCGCTGCGGTTCTCCACGTCGATGAGACCCGTGGAGGGAACGGCAGTGCAAAGCTTGGCGGCCTCTTCGGCCTCAAAGCGCAGCTTGTAGTCGCTGTAGCTCTCGCCCTCGTCAAGCGGGCAGGCAAAAGCCGGATGACCGCCCACAAAGAACGGCATGTCCTCGGTGCCCTCATTGGTGACCTCGTAGGTCACGTGCACGCGTTTGCCCTCGAGGCTGTAGCGCGTGACGATCTTAAACGGGAAGGGGTACTGCTCCAGCAGCTCGGCACGAGAAGAGCTCTCGAGCTTGAGCGCGATCATAGTATCCGTCTGCTCCACGAGCTTCCACTCTTGTTTGCGCGCAAAGCCATGACGGGCGAGCCTAACCTCGTGGCCGCTGCGGGTCATTGCGCGACCGTCGCGCAGGCCGCCGCAAATGGGAAAGCAGATGGGAGCCTGCCCCGACCACACAGCCGGGTCGCCCTGCCACAGGTATTCGCGGCCCTGAGCTTTGATGCTGGTAAACGAGCCGCCGGCGGTAGTAAGGCCGATCGAAAGCTCACCATTATCGAGCGTGTAATTCATGTTATTGCTCCTTATCCTTATGGAATAG
The DNA here is from genome assembly GCA_900552295.1 of uncultured Collinsella sp. Taxonomy (GTDB): domain Bacteria; phylum Actinomycetota; class Coriobacteriia; order Coriobacteriales; family Coriobacteriaceae; genus Collinsella. Next base: position 2,718 of record URZB01000047.1, on the reverse strand, counting down.
CTGCATCACATAAGGTAATCGCGCCGTTTTGCCGCAAACAGCCCAATCCTCGGCAGCAAGGCATACAGGATTTTGACAAAGCGCCGCCGTACAAAAAAAGGGGGCGCCTGCGACACACATCGCAGGCGCCCCCTGGCACATAAATATTACTCTGCTTTGCCCACGGAGTTGAGGTTGGTCATGCGGATCTTAACCAGCTCGGTGATCTCACGCATGCCCTCCTTGGCCGGCTTCTTGGGATCGAAGCAGGCAGGGTTCTCGGCCATGTAGGCCATGAAGCCCTTGGTGTAGGCCTGACGCAGCTCGGTGGCGTAGTTAACCTTGCAGATGCCGTTCTTCACAGCCTCGGCAACCTGCTCATCGGGCACACCGGAGGTGCCGTGCAGAACCAGCGGCACGTCGACGGCATCGCGGATGGCCTTGACCACGGACTGCTCGATGTGCGGATCGCTCGTGTACACACCGTGGCTGGTGCCAACGCCAATAGCGAGGGAGGTGCAGCCGGTACGCTCGACGAACTCCTTGGCCTCGGCCGGATCGGTGTAGGGGCTCTCGCCCTCAACCGCGGGACCGTCGTCCTCCTTGCCGCCAACCTTACCGAGCTCAGCCTCGACGGGCACGCCCATGGCGCGGCCAGCATCGGCGACGGACTTGGTCAGGGCGATGTTGTCCTCGAAGGACTCGTGCGAACCGTCGATCATGACAGAGGTGTAGCCCGTGCGGAAAGCCTGCATGCAGCGGTCATAGCCATCGCCGTGATCGAGGTGCAGAGCGACGGGCACGGAAGCGCGCTCGGCGGCAGCCTTGACCATGCCGTAGAAGTAGTCCAGACCAGCGGTCTTGATGGTGCCCGGGGTGGTCTGCATGATGACGGGGGACTTGGTCTCCTCGGCAGCGGCCAGAACGGCCATAACAAACTCGAGGTTCTCGACGTTGAACGCGCCGACGGCGTAGTGGCCGGCCTGAGCGTCCTTGAGCATCTTTTCGGTGGTAACAAGTGCCATGAGCGTTTGCTCCTCTCCCTCGCCCGCATCTGGACATCGGGCGTAGTTGTTCACAAGGCATTTTACCTTGCGTTTTACTACGCTCATTGTATGAAATTCGACGGATTCGCACGTGCGGAATATCAAGTGCGCGCAGGTCAAAACGATTATTTTTGAAAAGCAAACGGAAGAGATTGGAGTCGAGCGAACGTGCTCGATATTGAGTTTTGAGCGTTGAATGTCTTTCTTTTATAGAAAAGATAAGTAATCGAAAGGCGTTTTCTTACTCAAAAAGAAAATGAACGAAAATAGACTCAACACAATTCCTGCAAATTTAAGTTGAGGATGGAGCAGCCATGGCCCATGCAACAACCCGAGCTTTCGCCGATGAGCGTCGTGCCGCCATCATGGAGATGCTCGAACATAACGCCTCGGTGCAGGTGGCAGAAATCGCACAGACCTTTGGCGTGTCCTCCGTTACCGCCCGCGCCGACCTGGACGCGCTCGCCGAGTCCGGCAAGCTGCGCCGCACGCATGGTGGCGCCGTGTCGCTCCAGAAGCGGCTGACCGTATCCACCCAGGATCGCCGTATTAACGTCAATGTCGCCGCCAAACAAGCCATCGCACAAAGCGCCATTGAACTCGTCGGCAATGGTGACACCCTGCTCGTCGACTCGGGCACCACGGCGCTCGAGTTCGTCCGGCTCCTCGATCAGCGCGACGGTATTACCGTCATCACGGCAGACATTACCATTGCCGATTACATCGACGAGAGCATGCCCTCGGTCGACGTCGTCATGCTGGGCGGAGCACTGCGCAAAGGCCATCGTTATCTGTACGGACCGCTCACTATGCAGGCGCTCCAAATGGTCCATGCCGATCTGGCCGTCATGTGCCCCGGCGCCTTTGTCCCCAGCTGCGGCTTTACGACCGACTTTCCCCAGATGGCCGAGACCAAAACGGCTATGGTCGGTGCCGCCCGTCAAAGCGTCGCCCTCATGGACGCCAGTAAGGTCAACGGACGCGGCATGTACCGTTTTGCCGAGCTGGCAGATGTCGACACCATCGTGATGGACCGTGACCCCGATCATGCCGTTGCCACCTCAATCGCCGAGATCGTCGACGACGCCCGCCCAAATCTCCTCATCGCTGGCGCTTAAACAAAAACCACCACAAAGGTGCCTGTGAACTGCGCCCCGAAACTTGGACTGAATAAATAGCGACTACGCCGCAAGGGCCTGGTTCCGGAACTCCTCCGGCGTCAGGCCCTTCAATCTTACCTGCCTGCGCCGCGTGTTCCAATGGGCTATGTACTCTTCCAGGTCGCGCTTGAAGTCCCCGAAGCTGCCCCACTCCCTGCCGCGGTAGAACTCGTCCTTCACGTGGCCGAAGAGCTGCTCGGTGGCGGCGTTGTCGATGCAGTTCCCCTTGCGCGACATGCTCTGGGTGATGCCCGCCCCCTCCAGCCTGGAGGCGTAGGACTCGTGCTGGTACTGCCAGCCCATGTCCGAGTGCATGGTCGGTGCCGCCCCGTCGGGCAGGGCCTCGAGGAGCCGGTCGAGCATCCTGTGCTGCTGGGCGAGGTCCGGCGAGGTCGATATGTCGCTCGCCACGATCTCCTTCGTGCAGAAGTCGAGCACCGGGGCCCAGTAGGCCTTGGCGCCGGCGACCTTGAACTCGGTGACGTCGGTGCCGAGCTTCTGCCACGGCCCCTCGGCGCCGAAGTCCCTCGCGA